>CAMDWF010000005.1 GCA_945878795.1 Synechococcus sp. UW140 | reverse complement strand
TTGGGCGAACAGGATGCCGATCCGGCCGGCCTTAGTTCCCCTGGGATCAGCATCGAGGGCGCATCCAGCGACCACTTGGTGGTGAGCGGTGCCGAATCGGCGCTGGCGGTGGGTGATGAACAGCGCTTCCAGCTCAGCTACAGCAGCCTGCTGCGGGCGATGACATCTCCATTCGTGAGCCGTTGTTTCATCGAAGGAACCACCTAGAGTGGAGTTGTCCCTAGCGCCACAGTGCCCGCGTCCCAACTTGACTTGAAACCCATGGCTGGCCTTGCCTAAATCGTGCAAGCCCACCAAAGCCACAATCCATGCTTCGGCCATGGGTAGGGCAACCGGACAGGGCACAGCCTCAATCAAGCAGGCCGCTACCGCTGCAACATCCAGCAGGTGGGGAAGCAGGGGGTAGCCGCTCTCCTGCTGATCAGAGTCGCCAGGCGGGGATTTGGCCCAGAGATCACCAACAAATTCAATGGTTTCGGTTGCAGCCGTGTATGCCGATGCCGATTAACAATCTCAAGTATGCAAATCCTAAGGGCTGGACCAATTCTTTGTAATGGTGTGCTGAAAATATCACGTATTTTTGCAGTAATGGTATGAATTGACCCAGGGGAGTTGCAATCGGCTTCAATTCTAATTTTTGCAGTTATTGCATAGTTTCTTGGCTCAGCTACTGTAAACAGCCACAATCGGACATATAGAATCTGACAAATAGTGTTCTTCTGGGCAATGAGCCCTTACAAGTAGCTCTGCGTTACAATCGAACCGGGGGAAATGCGTAGGTCTAGGCCGTGGGCTGAGTTGAAATTCCCTGGGTCCTTAGGTGTAGTCCCTTTCTGAACCGTAGGGTGTTCCCAACTACGCGCCCAGTCGGTGGCATCCCGGCCCATGGCATTTCTTTCTATGGCAACTCTCTCCACGGCCGCCCTACCCCTGATCACCCTTGCCCTGGCCGTGATCCCCCCTGTAGCCCTCGCCGCCATGCCCCCTAGCCTGGACGGCACGGCCTGGGTGCTGGCCGGAAACGAGGCCGTGAGCCTCCAGTTTGAGCAGGGCCGGGTCAGCGGCAGCGACGGCTGCAACCGTTTCAATGGCCCCTATCTCAGCCGTGGCACCTCCTTGACGATCGGCCCCCCGCTGGCGGCCACCCAGATGGCTTGCCCGCCGCTGGTGCTGCAGCAGGCCGCCAAGTTCAACCAGGCCCTTGCCGCCACCCGCTTCTTCCGCCGCGATGGGGCCAACCTGCGGCTGCTCGCTGCGGACGGCAGCGTGCGCGCCACTTTGGTGGCCCAGTCCAAATCCCTGGCCGGCAGCTGGCAGGTGAGCGCCTACAACAACGGTCGCCAGGCGGTGGTCAGTCCCCTGCTGGGCACGGTTCTCGACCTCTCCTTCCTGGGAGACGGCCGCATCGGCGGCAGCAGCGGCTGCAACCGCTACAGCGCCAAGATCCAGGTGGAGGGCAGCCAGGTGGCGATCTCAACGCCGTTGAGCACCCGGCGCCTCTGCAGCACACCGGCGGGGGTGATGGAACAGGAACGGCAATTTCTGGCGGCCCTGGCCGCGGTGGCCACGCTGCGCCACGAGGGCCAGCGGCTGGAGCTGCGCCGCGCCGATGGCGCCCTCGCCCTGATCCTGCAGCGGCTGCCAACGGCAGCTACGCCATAACGGGAGGGCGATTCGTCTGTCAGGCGGCCCGCCCCAGGCTCCTGGATGGCAGTGCCTGTCTGCCCACCTACTTGGTCCAGTGGCTCCTCCATCGCTTGCGGGGTGGCTAACTTATGGCGTCGGCGCTGGCATTGCCACGACCGGTTCAATCCATCGTGCCGGGCAGGAAGCGCCCGATGAAGTCAGCCAGCGCCACCTGGGTGCAGCGGGGCTGCCAGTCGCTGCTGCCCGGCAGCCGCCGCCAGCACTGCACCTGCAGCTCGGCAGCGGTGCTGGTGATCAGGGCGACGCGGTAGCGGTATTCGGCGTCGGCGGCCTGCTGGGGCGCGATCAGTGGTTCGGCAGCGGGCTGGCTCGCCACGAAGGCCTGCAGAAAGGCAGCCGGGTCGCCGTTGAGGCGCCGGGCCGTGGCAAAGCGCCAGGCGGCACCGGTGGGGTAACCGTCGTGGTGGAGATAGAGATGCTGCTCCGGGCTGCCCGGAAAGCCAATGAAGCTGAAGACGGCGCGGGTGGCCAAGGCGAAACGAGCGGCGACTTTCATCAGTGCCACCGGCGTCCCCTGGACCAGCAGTGATCCCTTGCCAGCCCGCACCGTTAACGTCGCAGCGGCAAGACCACTCCCAGCCACCCCCATGACCCAAGCCAGCCTCGCCCCCCGGGCCGATCTCACCAGCCGGCTGGTGGGCAAAGCGCTGGCGGTCAAGCCCCTGTGGGCCCTGGCCAAGGCCCAGGCGCGGCGCACAATGATCGGCCGGGCCGAACGGTTGGGGATTCCCTGGCGCGAGACCGTCGCCGACCTCTCGCAACGGGACTGGCAACCGCTCTGGGATCAGGTCCACCGCGATGGTGTCGAGCTGCCGGCCAATTACCGCGCTTCCTTCCACGGCTATGACGCCGGCCACCTCTGCTGGCAGGCGGCCTATGAATTTGAGGTGGCCTCCAATGCGGTCCATTCGAGCCTTTATCCCGCAGCGGGCGCCCACAGCGACCAGGTGTTGCGGCAGGGCTACCACGAATTGCTGCAACAGCAGTTCCCCCGGGCCCCGGATCGCATCCTCGATCTGCACAGCACCGTGGGCTTGAGCACCTTCCGGCTGGAGCAGGCCTTTCCCAGCGCTGCGGTCACGGGCCTGGATTTCTCGCCCTACTACCTCGCCCTGGCCGCCTACAACGCCGCTCAAAAGGGTTCGGCCGTGCGGGCGTGGGTCCATGCCTCGCCCGAGGCCACGGGCCTGCCCGATGGCAGTTTTGATCTGGTGTCGGCCTTTTTGTTGTTCCACGAGATGCCACAGGGCGCCAGCCGCCGCATTTTCCGGGAAGTGCGGCGCCTGCTGCCGCCGGGTGGTTGCTTCGCCTTCATGGACATGAATCCCGCCAGCGGCGCCTACCAAACGATGCCGGCGTTTGTGATGACCCTGCTCAAGAGCACCGAGCCTTATATGGATGCCTACTTTGGCCTGGATCTGCGCCAGGAGATGCTGGCGGCGGGCTTTGATGCGGTGCAGATACAGCCCTGCACCCCCCGCCACCACGCCGTGATCGCCCAGGTGCGGGCCTGAGTTCGATGGGCCCTAACCCGTGAACACAAAAAACCCCCACCAATGTGGCGGGGGCCAAAAGACAGGCTCAGGCCTGCAGGGCTAACTCAGGCCTGCCGAAAACCCTTGATGCGGTTCCGCAGCCGACGGCTGAAGCCAAAGGCGGCACCAATACCAAAGAGGGGCAGGGGACCGGGGACAGCGATATTACTGGTCTGGGTGAAGCCATTGCTAAAACTTTCTAATCCTCCGGTATTTGTCACACGGTAGGTATCTGTGACCTCAACGAATGTACCACTTAGCAGCGCACTCACTGGATCACCATCGATACTAGTTATGGAGACAGGAGGTGACATGATGGTTTTTATAACAGTATTGCCGAAGCCGGAGTGAGCTGAATCGACTTCAACACCTTTAAAAGTCGAAGTCGATCCAATAATTGCTAAGGTATAGTTTAGAGTGCCAACTGCATCATTAGCTGGAGTCGGAAGTAAACCAGAAAGAGCAGTGCCAAAAACGGTACTCACAGTCCAATTATCATCACCGAAATCTAATGGCGTATCTGAATACTGCCATTCGAAGTCGAAGTGACCAGTTGGTGCGGGGTTACCAATACCGTTAGCAAAAGTGTAATCAGTAATATTGAGCAGTTTATCACCCAGCTGCAACGGTGGGTTGCCAGGAGCCACTACAGGAGGGGGGGGCTGTTTGTTGTAGTCCAACCAGCTCCGCTGCTACCCGTGCATTCACCTAAAATCCCGAAAGTACACGTGCTTCTCCACACAGTAGCCTGCGCCGAACCCGCAAACATCGTGGCACCACCAACCAGCACCCCTGCGAGCAAAACAGGCTGGCGCAAACGCTTGAAGAGCATGGAAGCAATTCCAGATTGTTGGAAAGACATGTAGTGAAGAAAAAAAATTTGGTCAAAGCAAACGTACTGGAATTTCCCAATGATCTAACAACTTCAGGAGTGATATTGCACTATCTTCACGGCTTTGCGCATGCTTTTCAATGCATAAATGCTAGATACAGCAACTTTTTGCCATCAAATCAATGTTTTTAAAAGTAGTGCGCTCTTGCTTTCATCACAGGCCTTGGCTAAACCCCTGCTAGAGCCCTTATGCCCACGCACGCCGTGCAGCCGGGCCCGATACCCCCCCTCAGTACGCACAACAAAACCTCCCACCCCAAAAGGTGGAGGGCCAATGGGGCAGCAACGGCCTCAGCCCAAGCAAGCGGCCTCAGGCCAGGCCGCAACATACATACAGTGTTTTGCAAAAGCTATTACAGCTTTGTAATTAATACTGCGCTATTTTTCTAGATTGGTGATTCGTGCGATTGCAGGAATTATAAATACCAAAAATTTTCATTCAGGCCTCCCTGCAGCCCCGCCGCCGTTGCCCTACAGCCCCACCTTTTGACGCCCCAGGGCCATGCCGGCGGCATAGCCGGCCAGGGGCACAAGCAAAGCCAAGCTGAGTTGGCTGATGGCCACCAGTAATCCCAGGCCACCGACCAGCCAGGGGGTCAACAAAGCCAAGCCAAGCCACAGTTGGTTGGTCCGGGAACGCCGGGCCAGGGCCCCGGACCGCTGCACCAAGCGCGGCACGCTTTGTCCCAGGCCGTAACCAAGCAAGCCCGCCAGGGCGGTCAAGAACAGCAGTCCCATGCAGGCTTCAACCTATTGGTCCATCTTGCTGCAAAACCGCTTGGTGCAGCGAGCTTGGCCAGGGCGATCGCAGGCGGGTTTACCGCATCAGCCCAGATCGCCTCGCCGCTGGCCTAGCGGCTGCGCAGCAGCTGCCGCATCATGTCCAAGCGAGCATCGCTGCTGCCCGGGTCTCCGTCGCCGCCGCTGGCTGGCACCTTGGGCAGCCAATAGACAAAGCCCACATAGGTGGGAGCCTCTGGCAGCGTGCCGATGTAGCGATGCTCCCATTGGTAGACATTGGTGCGCGGGTCCGAGGCCTTACGCCAATGCAGCACGGCGCGATGGTCCACCTGCAGCTCCTCCGGGCGTAGCTCCAAGCCCTTTTCCAGCCTCAGGCGCTGCAGCAAGGCCCCGGTGGCCTGCTTGCGGGCATCCTCTTGGGCCGCCTCGGGAAGGGTGTGCATGAAATTGCGGCAGCACTCAAAATCTCCACCTTGACGCAAAAATTACTGACGCAATCCATTCAAAATTTCTTCAAAGTTGTTGACCATGGGGGTTCAAGTGCAACGTCTATACCTATCTGTAACATGCGCTAGGCAAGGGCTAAAACCACTGCCAACTGCATTTCGCCAAAAGACAAATCCAGCGTTTTTGTGTTTCGCCAAAAGGCAAGTCCCGCGCATTCTTGCCATTGGTATTCTTGGCTTTTAATCGCATGCTGACCAGGCCTGTCTGGGGAGTCAGGACGGGAACCCTTGGGCACACCGCCCCCAGAAACCAGATATGCCCTAACCGAACTGGGGTGGAACCATGGCAGTTAATGAAGGCAAGCCAAATACAAAGACGCCTGGCATGCCAGGACCCCTCCCATCGGCAGCCCCCCTCCTCAATTGATGTTTCAAACCTAGCAAGCGGGCCGCCCACGACAGGCAGCCTTGGCATCGAAAACGCAGACGGGAATCCGCCTTCGGCGACCCCCCAGCAGGCCTCGCCACGGCGGACCAATCGGCATCGATGGGCAGGGGAGTTGTTAGAATGTTTTTGCCGGTGTAGGCGTTAGTTTTTGTTGCTTTTTCCAGGCCCCCGGGCGGCCCTGGTCGCTCCGATGGCTTCCCACTGTTGTTGCAGCCGGGCCCCTGCCCGGGTGTCACATTGCCCCTTGAGCCCTTGGCTGATGGCACAGGTATTGGCCACCATGGTGGCCATCAGGCTGGGCGGGCGCCCAGCAGCGGCCCTGGCCAGGCCATCGACCACCACCGGGGCCGGGGCAATCGGCACGCCACTGAGCTCGCTGATGCGCTGCAAGCTGCGCCCGATCGCTCCCGGCTCGCGGAACAGGGCGGGTACCCGCCGCTGGCCCAGTTGGGCCACCACGGCGGCGAACTGGGCCGGCCGCAGGCTGGAGCTGGTGCTGTCCTGATCCACCAGGGGCATTTCCTGCAGCCCATAGGCACCGCTGTAGTAGCTGAGGGCCCGGTGGGCCATGGCTACCGGGGGGCGTTGGCCGTCGGGTCCCAGCGGGATCGTGGCCAGTTGGCGCCGGTTCCAGCGATCCAGATCTGCCAGCCGTGCCCGCAGGGCCGCCGAGCGTGCCTCGATCTCCATCCGATTCTGGGGTGCCAAGGCGGCTAACTGGGCAGCCACCCCCTTCACCATCAAGGCCGCCTGGGCCGGATCGTGCCAGATGTGGGGATCCTGGTGATCGCGATCGCCAGGGCCCGGCAGGCGATCCACGATGGCCACCCGGTTCGGAAGCCTCTCCAATGCCGGGGTCAGGCCCCCGCCATTGACCAACAGCAGGCGGCTCTGGGCCAGGGCCTGGCTTTGGGAGGGGGTGAGGCGAAACTGGTGGGGATCGTCTCCAGGGCCCAGCAAACAATCCACCTGGACCTGGCTGGGCGCCAGCCGCTCGCTGAGATCGCAAAGAACGCCATCGCCGGCGATCACCCGGGGCCCGACCACACCAGGGGTGGTGGCCGCCTGGGGCTCCTGGCGGCAGCCCGCCAGGATTGCCAGCAGCGCCACAAACAGCACCCCCAGGCTCCCCCTTGGGGAAGGCAAGGCTGCCCCGCAGCCCAGGGGGCAGGCAGCCAAACCAGAACGTGACAGAAACAGAGACAGTGGCAATGACAGCGGCAATGACAGCGGCACAACAAAAGGCAGCGGCACAAGCAAAGGCAGCGGCACAACAAAAGCCGCGGCAAAGGCAAAAATTGCCCCTAACAACGATAATGGTTTTCATCTTGACGATCGCTAGGTTGGGGCCAGCAGCAAGGTCGCCCTGGCCCCAGCCCCCGCTCTCGACGTTGCGGACCTGACGGTGCGGCGTGGCCAGCATCCCGTGCTGGAACACCTGACGTTTGCCCTGGCAGCCGGCAGCCTCACCGCCCTGGTGGGCCCCAACGGCGCCGGCAAAAGCACCCTGCTGCAGGCCATCGCCGGCCAGCTGCCTGTGGCAGAGGGCCGCATTGCCATCGACGGCGAACCCCAGGGGGCCGCCCTGAAACGGCGCGCTCGCCTGGCCCTGATGCCCCAGCGCACTGAAATGGCCTGGCATTTTCCGATCACGGTGCGGGCGCTGGTGGCCCTTGGTCTGATGGGTGGCAACGGTGCCGACCGTTCACAGGCTCCCTGTTGCCAGGTGGATGGGGCCCTGCAACGGGTCGGCCTGCAGGATTTGGCCCACCGGCGCCTCGACCAACTTTCCGGCGGCCAGCAGCAGCGGGCCCTGTTAGCCCGCGCTTTGGTGGGACAAGCCCCGCTGCTGTTGCTTGACGAACCCTGTGCGGCCATCGATCCGCCGGCCCGCACGGCCCTGCTGGCGGTGTTGGCCCAATTGCGCGATGCCGGCCTGACCCTGTTGGTGAGCAGCCACGACTGGGGTTCGGATCTGGAGGCCTACGACCGGGTTTTGGTGCTGGATCGGCACCTGCTGGCCCAGGGGACACCGGCCCAGGTGCGCCAGACCCTGGGTGAATTACGCCTGGCCCCCCATGGCTGTGGTTGATTCCCAGGCCCCGGGTGCCTTCTGGTGGGCCGTGCCCCTGTTGTTGGCCCTGGTGATCGGGCTGTTGTGTCCCCTCACGGGCACCTTGCTGCTGGTGCAGCGCCGACTCTTTCAGGCCAACCTGATCTCCCACGCCGTGCTGCCAGGGCTGGCCCTGGCCCTGGCCTTGCACCTGGATCCAGCCCTCGGCGGCGTGGCCAGTGGGGTGGGCGGTGCCCTGGTGGCCGATCGCCTCAGCCGCCATGCCCCTGCCGCTGACGGCAGCCACGAGGCCGTGCTGAACACCGTGCTGGCGGGCTTCCTGGGCCTGGGGGTGTTGCTGATTCCCCTGCTGCACCTGCGCATCGATCTCGAAGCGGTGTTGTTCGGCGACCTGCTGGCGGCGGGGCCCACCGATCTGCTGCGGGCCCTCGTCGCCCTGGGGGCGGTGCTCGCCCTGCTGGTGGGGCGCTACGACCAGCTGGTGTTTCTGGGGGTGGATCCGGCCGGGGCGGCGGCCATGGGTGTGCCCGTTGCCCGCCTGCAGGCGCTGATGACCCTGGTCACCGCCTTCACCGTGGTCAGCGCCATGGCGGCGGTGGGGGTGGTGTTGGTGATGGCTTTGATGGGGGCCCCCGCCGTGCTGGCCCTGGTGGGGGCCCTGAGTCTGCGGGCGGCCCTGGTCAGGGCCGCTGCGGTGGGCCTGGCGGTGACAGCCCTGGGCTTTGGCCTGGCCCTGGTGCCGGCCATCAACCTGCCCCCGGGGCCGTTGATCGGCGTGCTTTGCCTGGCCCTGCTGCCGTTGGCAAATCTGGTGAGCCGCAGGCGCTGACTGGCAACCCTTCTAAATTGACGAACCCCAAACGGAGCTCGCTTGCTGAGGCTTTTCGGAGCACACCATGGCCTTTGACAACCCCCGCACCTACACCTTGGTTTCGGTGGCGGCGGCCGTCGCCACGATTGCGCTCAAAACCCAGGCCTGGCAACTCACCGGTTCGGTGGGGTTGCTATCCGACGCTATGGAATCGGGGGTGAATCTGGTGGCGGCGATTGGGGCGTTCTGGGCCCTCACCCTGGCGGCCAAACCGGCCGATAACCGCCACCACTTCGGCCATTCCAAAGCGGAGTATTTCTCCAGTGGCCTCGAAAGCGCCCTGATTGTGGTGGCGGCCCTGGCGATCATCCATGCCGCCGCAGGGCGCTTGCAGCAGCCCGAGGGATTGCAACAGGTGGATGTGGGCCTGGCGCTTTCGCTGGTGGCCACCGCCATCAACGGCGGGGTGGCCTGGTTGCTGCTGCGGGCCGGGCGGCGATTTGATTCGATCACCCTGCGGGCCGATGCCCATCACCTGCTCAGTGATGTCTGGACCTCCCTTGGGGTGGTGCTGGGGGTGGCCTTGGCCAAGCTCACCGGCTTGACGATTCTGGATCCCCTGATCGCCATCATCGTGGCCCTTAATATTGTGGTTACGGGCTGGCGATTGCTGCACGAAACGGCCTCAGGCCTGTTGGATCGGGCCCTGCCGGAAGCTGAACATCGGCAATTGGAGGCCCTGCTGGCACACCACAAAAGAACCGACATCACCTTCCATGCCCTGCGCACCCGCATGGCGGGATCCCGCCGTTTCGTCAATTTCCACGTGCTGGTGCCTGGCCATTGGACGGTGAAGCAGGGCCACGACTTTTGTGAATCCCTCGAAAGAGAGATTGCCGCAGCCCTGCCCCGCACCCATGTCTTCACCCACCTAGAGCCGATCGACGATGAAACCTCGTGGCAGGACGAAGGGCTGCGGTGGGATCAAAGCTAGGAAAACAGGCTAGGGAAGCAGGGGGGACGTCGATCAGCGGTTGCTCTGGATTTTGATCACGGTGCCCTGACCATCGGTGGCACAGGTGCCGATGGGATCTTTGCCCTTGGCGTGGCGGGTAGTGAAGTTGTAGTCGAGGCCGCTGCGATTGATATCGGCGAGGCTGGTTTTGCCGGCATCAATGCTCTGGCGCAGGGAGGCTCCCAGGGTTACGTTCACATCAGCCATCGACATCTTGGAGCCGTCGCCGTACTTGGCGAGGATGGCGGATTTGCAGTTGCGACCATCGCTTTCAATGCGGGTGTTGATCTGATCGCGATCGCCGGCGCTGGAGGCAGTGGTTTCGTTGGTTTTGACCGATAGACGACGGGTGCGAGTGCCGTCATTCCAGCTGAACAACCCCTTGGCTCCCTTGTCCTCAAACAGCACATTGCTGCCGCCATCACCCCCTTCCAAGCGCAGGTTGGTGCGGTTGGGACCGGAGAAACGATAGGTGCTGCCATCTTCCAGTTTGACCACAAAGCCGACGGTGCCTGAGCCGTCTTTTTGTTTAATGCTGCAACCGCCATCAAACACGACTTTGCCGTTATCGGTGAGGCGGCATTCTGCTTCCGCCTTGGCCACCGTATTGGCCAAAACGGGTGAACCAGCGGCGCCAACCAAGAGCGATAGGGCCAACCCAAAGCCAACCCTGGCGCTATGAGCGAGAGAAACGGAAGGAGAAAGGAAGGCTGGGGCGCAGGAGGAAAGCAACTGGATCATTGGAAGTTTTTGCAAAACAATATTTTACCACTGAGACGTGCCAAGCGTTTGCCTTGGAGTCCCATGCACTCAATCAATTATAATTAACCTACTTTTAAAATGTTGAGGATTGGAGGAGCCAGAAAATAGAGCCCCAACAAAATCTCAGTTTTAACAATGTGTTCTAGAATGCAACCGGCAACGCCGAGACTCCAGCAGGCTATTTGCATCGACAGGGCGGGTGGATTGAAGTGTTTGATTCGCTGAAACGACGCGAGCTGCTGGCCCTGTTGGGCATTGGCGTGGGGTCTGCGGTATTGCGCCCAGCCCTCTTGCCCAGAGGACTCGCCGCTGCGGCGAACCCTGGCGCAGGCCGACCCTTTGCCCCCGTCCCCTATCCCCTGCCCCTGGCCAACGACGGCCTCAGCGCCAGCCAGCAGCGGGCCGCCTACAGCCAGATCACCCTGGCCGATGGGGTGGTGGTGCCCGACGGCTTCCGCGCCGATGTGGTGGCTAGTTGGGGCGAGCCCCTGGGCAATGGCCGCTTCGGTTTCAACAATGACTACCTGGCCTTCAACGCCCTGGGCGGCGACAAGGCCCTGCTCACCGTCAATTTCGAATACATCTCAGCGCGGGCCTGGGCCGACGCCTACGCCGAGGTCATCGGCACTGCGCTGCCCCTGCCAGCCCTGGCGGCACGGCTGGGCCAACTCCAAGGCGATCTGCCTTGGGACACCCTCGCCGAGAACGATCCCCTACGCCAGATGGTGCTGCAGGTGGCAACCGCGGCCATGGCCGACCTGGGCATCGGCGTTTGCACGATCGAGCAGCAGGCCGATGGCTCCTGGAAACGGCGGCCTGGCCGCCACGATCGCCGCATCACCGGGCTGAGCGGCTGGACCGACCCCGCCCAAAGGCTGGCCGTCAGCGGGCCAGCGCGGGAGGTGTTCGCTCTCAAGCAACGACTGGGCTACGACGATGGTCTGGGGGATGGCATCATCGGCAGCTTCGCCAACTGCGCCGGCGGCCAGACCCCTTGGGGCACCGTGCTGAGCGCCGAAGAAAACTTCCACAATCAGGTTGTGGAGGCGGTATTTGCCGACGGCACGTCGGCGCCGCCGGCCCAGCGGCCGTTTGTCTATGACGGCAACAAACTGGAGGGCTTGGGCCAGCCCTTTGGCCTGGCGGGCAACAAATACGGCTGGATGGTGGAGATTGATCCGTTTCAACCCCAACGGGCACCGATCAAACACAGCTGGCTGGGCCGGTTTCGCCATGAGGCCGTGGCGATCAAGGCCCAGCGCGCCCAACCCCTGATCGTTTATTCCGGCTGCGACCGTTATGGGGGCCATCTTTACCGCTTTGTCAGCGAATCTGTGGTGCAAGACCCGCAGGATCGCGCCAACTCGCGCCTGTTTGAGCAGGGCCATCTTGAAGTCGCCCGTTTTGGCGAAGACGGCAGCGGCCAATGGATCCGCCTCGCCCCCCAGACCCCGATCCAACCCCAATACCCCAGCCACTACGACCAATGGGGGGTGCCGATGGCCACCGTCCTGCCCCATAGCGACCGCCGCCGCCCGGGATCGGAACGCTTCGCCAGCGATGAGGCGGTAGATCGCTACCGGCAGCGGTTCCAAACCCTGGCCGACCTCTACCCAGGCCAAAGCCATTCCCAAGCCCAGGGCCAGGGCCAGAGCAAGGGCCAAAGCCCTTCCCAAGCCCAGCTGGGTGCCATTTTGATTGATGCCCACCTGGCAGCCAACGCCGTTGGGGCGACGGCCACCGCCCGGCCCGAGGACACCGAAATCGATCCCGCCAGCGGCGATCTGTTGATTGCTTTCACCGCCGGCGGCAGCGATAGCGAAGGCAGGGCCGACCCGGCCATCTTCCACGGCCCGGCCCGGCAAGCCAGCTGGCCCCACGGCTGGATCATGCGCCTTGCGGACGAGGCGCCGGCGGCAGCCCGCTTTCGCTGGCGCATGGTTGCCACAGGCGGTCTGCCCTGGCAAGGGGGCATGGGCTTTGCCAACCCCGACAATCTGGCGATCGACCCGGCCGGCAATCTCTGGATGGTGACGGACCGGCTGGGGGGCCGAGATGGCGAGATCTTTGGCAACAACAGTTGTTGGTTGCTGCCCGCCCAAGGCGCCGCGGCCGGTGAGCCGCTCTGCTTTGCCACCGCTCCAGCGGAGTCGGAATTCACTGGCCCCTGCTTTGATCCCGCCGGCAAGACGCTGTTTCTAGCCGTGCAGCACCCTGGCGAAACCAACGGCATCCGAGCGGTGCCCCAAGCGGCAGCGCAGGGCGCAGGGGCCAGCGAAGCGCAGGCTTATACGCTCAGCGACCGAGATGGCCAGCCCTTTGAGCAGTTGCGCTGGGTTCCGCTCGGCTCCAACTGGCCTGCTGGACCCGGACGCCCGCCCCGGCCAGCGGTGGTGGCGATTCGTCGCCAGAGCGGGGCTAGGTTGCTGGGGACCTGAAGTTACAAGCATCAGCTTCGGCGCAACTGACAACCTGTTCTTAACGAAGCTGGTGCTGCACTTTTGTAATTTCGTAGCATCACCTTCCCTTGACCCATGGTTTTCCAATCTCTGTTGGCGCAATCCAAGCCTGGGGCCCTGGCGTCCAGGCAGCCAACCCGGAGATCGCTGCGCAATCTGGTCTTGATTGGCACGGTGGCTGGCCTCGGCGTCAGCCTTGGGGCCTGTGGCGGCACCACCACCTTGAATGGAGCAGGGGCTTCATTTCCGGCGGCGATCTATCAACGCTGGTTTAAGGATCTGGCGGATAAAGGGGTGCGGGTGAATTATCAGTCGGTGGGATCTGGCGCGGGCGTACGCCAATTCATCTCCCGCACGGTGGATTTCGCCGCCAGTGACGTGCCGATGAAGGCCGAAGAAATCGCCAAGCTGCCCCAGGGGGTGGTGCAGATTCCGATGACGGCCGGTGCCATTGCGGTGGCTTACAACAACAAAGGCTGTGATCTTCAGCTCAGCCAACCCCAATTGGTTGATGTGTTCCTCGGCAAAATCACCAATTTCAGCCAGCTGGGCTGCGCCGACAAGCCCATCAAGGTGGTGTTTCGCTCGGATGGATCCGGCACCACCGCCAATTTCACGGCCCACCTGGCGGCCATCAGTCCCGCCTGGAAAAGCGGGCCGGGGGCTGGCAAGAACGTCAAATGGCCCACGGGCATTGGCGCCAAGGGCAATGAGGGGGTAGCGGCCCAATTAACCCAAGTGGAGGGCACGATCGGCTACGTCGAGTCGGCCTTCGTCAAGGAACCCCTGCAGGCGGCTGCCATCAGCAATGCCTCCGGCCAGAAACTCAAACCCACCCTGGCGGCGGAGCAGGAGGCCCTGGCGGCCATCGACCTGGGCCCCGATCTCACCGGCAGCAATCCCAACCCAGCCAAGGGCTATCCGATCGTCACCTTCAGCTGGATCCTGCTCTACAAAACTGGTAACGGCGCCAGTCACGAGGCCCTCAACAAGGTGTTTACCCACACCCTCAGCGACGAAGCCCAGGCGATGGCCCCTGATCTGGGCTTCATCAGCCTGCCCGCCGAGGTACTCGCCAAGAGCCGCCTTGCCCTGGCCACAGTCAAACCCTGATCCAGCTCATAACCCTCCCACCCCTGGCAATGCCGGCAGCCGATCTCCCAGTCCTTGCCAGCGACGGTGATCCAAGGATTGGTGATCTGGCCCTGGGTTTGATTCAGCAGCAGGTGCGGCGCCTCGGCCAGTTGCACCATGCGGTGCTGGCCGATGAGGACCCCGAGGCTCTGCACAAGCTGCGCATCAGCCTGCGCCGCCTGCGATCGGGCCTGGAGGTGTTTGCCCCGGCCCTGCTGCTGCCCGAGGGGGTCCATGCCAGCCGTATCGCCCGCGTGGCCCGCCGCACGGGCCT
Source organism: Synechococcus sp. UW140 (assembly GCA_945878795.1). GTDB lineage: Bacteria > Cyanobacteriota > Cyanobacteriia > PCC-6307 > Cyanobiaceae > Cyanobium. Next base: position 7,168 of record CAMDWF010000005.1, on the reverse strand, counting down.
GACCCGGGATCTGGATGTATTTCGCGAGCGGCTGGAACATCCCTGGTGGCCCCAACTGCCCGAAGGCGAACAGGTGGCCCTGGCTAAGGCCATGGCCCGGCTGAAACGGGATCGGCGCCAGGCGTTTGAGGGCATGGTGGAGGCCCTCAATGGCGGCCGTTATCTCAAGCTGCTGGCCCTGCTCAACCAATGGCAGGCCGCACCCAGCTACAGCTTGCTTGGCCAGCAGCGCCTCAAGCCCTGGCTCAGCGATTGGGTGTGCCATCTGGGCCAAGGTTTGTTTCTACACAACGGTTGGTTTGTGGCCGATCCGGCCGCGGAGGACTTGCATGAACTGCGCAAACGCATCAAGGGCTTGCGCTACAACCTGGAACCCTTCATTCCCTTTTTGCCAACAAAGATGCTTGGTTGGATTGAGGAGCTCAAACAGGCCCAGACCGTGCTGGGCGAACTCCACGACCTGACGGTGCTGGAAGCCTCGCTTTTGAGCCAGCCCTTGCGCCGTAAAGCCAGCTCCTTGCCCACCCTGCAGGAAGCCATCAGCCAGAGACAACAGCAACACTGGCAGCAATGGCAAGCCCAGGCGGGGCGCCTCAGCAGCGATGCCAACCGCCAGGACCTGCACCGCTTGATCCTGGCGCCTGCTGAAAACCAGCGGGCCCTGTTAGGACAGGGCTAAAGCCCTGGCTGCCTGCTCTGGCGATCCCAAGTAATGACTGATCTGTTCACTCCCCTGGCCCTGGGGTCGCTGCTGCTGCCCAACCGGGTGTTGATGGCCCCCCTGACCCGCTGCCGCGCCACGGCCGACCATGTACCCACGGCCTTGATGGCCGAGTACTACGCCCAGCGGGCCAGCGCCGGGTTAGTGATCAGCGAGTGCGCCATGGTGCTGCCGGGCACCTCCAGCTTTGCCACCGAACCCGGCATCTACAGCGCCGAGCAGATCGCCGGCTGGCGCAACGTCACCGAGGCGGTGCACAAGGCCGGCGGCCGCATTGTGTTGCAGATCTGGCATGGCGGGCGCGCCTGCCATTCACTCCTCAATGGCGGCCAGCAGCCGGTGAGTGCCAGCCCCCTGGCCATCAGCGATGCCCAAGTTCATACCCCCCAGGGCAAAGTTGACTATGAAGTGCCGCGGGCGCTGGAGGACAGCGAAATTGCGGCGATCGTGGTGGCCTTTGGCGCGGCGGCCCGCGCGGCGGTGCAGGCGGGCTTCGATGGGGTCGAGATCCATGGCGCCAATGGCTATCTAATCGATCAATTCCTACGCGATGGCACCAACCAACGCCAGGGCCCCTACGGCGGCAACATCGAAAACCGGGCCCGATTGCTGCTGGAAATTTTGAAGACGGTGCGGGCCGAATGCCCGCTGGTAGGCCTGCGCCTCTCGCCCCTGAATAGCTTCAATTCGATGCGGGACAGCAACCCGCTGGCCCTGGCCGATTGGCTGGCCGAACACCTCAATGGCCGGGGCCTGGCCTACCTGCACCTGATGCGCGCCGACATGGCCGGCATCCAGCAGGCCGATGTGCTGACCCCCTTCCGCCAGCGCTTCCAGGGAGTACTGGTGGCCAACATGGGCTATACGCCGGCCGAGGCTAGCGAGGCCATCGCCGCAGGGCTGGTGGATGCGGTGGCGTTTGGCCGGGCCTTCATTGGCAATCCCGACTTGCCGCATCGCATCGCTATTGGGGCATCACTTAACCAAGATAATCCGGAGACCTACTACAGCCCGGGGGCGGTGGGGTATACGGACTATCCGGCTTTGGTGGCTTGATGGCTGCTAGCGGCAACATGGGACGGCACGATGACGCTGCCATCGGCGTAATGGGATGGTCGAAGGATGTGATGACCAAACCAAGGCCGTTCCAAGGATGGCCACTGCATTGCCTGCTTCCAGGGGGGAGGCCTTCCCATCGCCCCCACCCCAGAGCAGTGGGTAGCAAGCGATACACGTGGAACTGCAGAAGCACAGTACAATTAATTTAAATTATTTAGGATTTGATAAGCCGTGGATAAACAGATTGAATCTGAGGTTAAATTGGTTAGCATGGCCGTTACCCAATTCAAGTTCAGCCTCATCGACACGGCGCCGAAGATTTCCAATGAGGTCAGGTTGCTGTGCAGCCTCCTCGGAATCAGCAGCGGAGCAACCAGTCAGTCAAAGCTCGAAGATACCTATTACGATGACCAAGATCGAACTCTAGCTGCTCAGGGGTGTTCGATCCGTCATCGCGTGGCCGAGGGCAAGAAACCTAAGGTGACTTTCAAGACCAGCAAAAAGTACAATCCTTCACTCGCTCTTGATCGCCCACAAGTCGAGTTCAATTGTACTGAAGAAGAGTTCCAGCGGATGAAGTCGGTCAACTTTACCCCTCAACTAGCTGAGGCATTCCATGGCAAGTGGTGTCAGAACACTACTTGCGGACCGGTTGCCAAATCGCTCATGGTACATAACCGCCGCACCAGTTTTATGATCAAGACCACTCTAGGAGAATACGAGTTCTGCTTCGACAAGTTTTACTACGAAGCACCAAACGGGGGATTCAGCGAATACTTTGCTGAGATTGAGTTAGAAACAAAGGTAAAGCCGCCACAACGTGATGAGCAGCTTGACAAGCTAATTGAAGCGCTGTGTGAGTTTCTCGATTTCGAACCCCATCGTGTCAGCAAATACAGGCGGGGGGTGGATTGGCTTCGCAACAAGCACGCAGACTACAAGAACGTCCATACCCTAATTCTTGACATCATCGGATATTCGCTTCGATCAGCGGACATCCAGAAGCAAATGATCCAATCTCTTAACCGATGTACGAAAGACGCACTTCGAGAGAACCGCCCACACGATTCATCGGACATTGTATGTATTCCGACTGGTGACGGTATGATCATGGTCTTTGAGCAAGACCCCGCTTCGCTAGTCTCCCTTGTCTTCGATCTACAGGACCGCGTGCAGAAGGAGCACAATCAGATCGCTGTGGCAAGCCGGTTCGACTTCCGCGCAGGGCTTCACACCGGCCCAGTCTTCAAGTACTCCGACATCAACGAGCGGCTCAACTATGCGGGCAGTGGTATCAACTTGGCACAGAGGGCAATGGCTCCCGGCAATGCCTGGCATCTGCTTGCAACTCAGGATGCACGAGAGAATGTCATCCAGGGCAACGGGCGGCTGGCGCGAGTTTTCCACAAACTCCAGGGGACCATCAGGACGAAGCATGGCGAGGAACTTGTTGTCTACAACGTCTACGACGGGGAGGGACACGGCAACCCGGAAGAGCCGCTCTTATGAATCGCTTCCACAAAAGGCATTCAGAAGCATGCCCAGCAGCAGATCTAGACTTATATGTTGTACCTGGAGGCCTGCCCCCTTGTCGCGTGGCTGCTTGCCTTTGTCATTTGGCAGAAGCAAGCTAACCCCCGCGTTCAGGAAAGATGTCACCCCTCTCAATAGCAAACCCGGGGGCTTTATGGAGCAGAGCAATGCGTCGTTACAGCGAGGCAATCATGGCTGATGTCAGAAGGCGGATTTGGAAACCCCAAGCGAGTCTGGGAATTAGGCTTTAGCATGAAAACCCGATCACGTTGGACAAAGAAGTTATGAACACTGACCATCAGACCTATATTCGCTTCACAAGCAGATCAAGGCTCGAGAAATCTATTCACGGCTTACTTGGCTTATTAAAGGGTATCTCGGTCGATTCAAATATAAGCGAAAGTGAAATATGCTTTCTCACCAATTGGCTTTCTGGGCATGAAGCACTTGAAGAGTTACACCCGTTCAATGAAATTGTGCCAATCTTGCGAGAAGCCGTTGCTGATGGTGTAATCAGCGAGGAAGAACATGAAGACTTGCTCTGGATTTGTGAACGCCTTTCCTCAAATGATTTCTATGACGAGATTACGACTGGACTTCAACAACTTCACGGGCTCCTCGGAGGTGTAGTAGCTGATGGAATTATTTCTGAAGCTGAACTCCGAGGTGTGCAAGACTGGATGAAAGATTATGAAGAATTAAGGAGGCGCTGGCCTTATGAAGAGATTGAGAGTCTGATAATCTCAGTATTAGCAGATGGCCGCATTGACGAGAAAGAGCATCAGACATTGATCGCTTTCTTCGCTCAATTTGTAGAAGTTCTGGATGACAAGACCCTTAGCAGGCCGTATATTCTCATAGAGTCAACATTGAAAGGGGTTTGCGCAACATGCCCAGATATTAATTTCCAGGGCTCACGCTTCTGCCTAACCGGCGCTTCTTCATGCTACACAAGAGACGTGTTTTGCGACAAGATTCAAAAGCTTGGAGGGGTAGTGGTCGGCAGTGTCTCAGGACGCTTGAACTATCTAATTATTGGTGGGGATGGCAACCCTTGCTGGTCATATGCTTGCTACGGGCGGAAGGTAGAGAAGGCGATCGAACTCCGAAAGGCAGGTGCTGAGATAGTGATCGTTCACGAATATGATCTTCATGATGCTCTTGAAGATGAGTGCTAACACAGCCATGCACCAGAGACGCTACCGCGATACCTTGCATTCTGGAGTGCCCTCTGCAGCCTGGTGATGGCAGCGTTAGGCTCAGAACAGTGTCGAGGTAGCTTGATGGGTGCAAGGCATCGGATATGGGATCTGCTCGAAGTCACTCATGATCAGGAAACTCGCTCGCCCGTGGTCGACTGGTACGACAAGAGTCTGGCCATACTGATCGTTCTAAACGTTCTTGCAGTCATCGTCGCGAGCGTCGAAGCCATCGAGCTGGCGTACGCCCGGTTCTTCCTGGCCTTCGAGGTGTTCTCGGTCGCGATCTTCACGCTTGAGTATTTCTTGCGGCTGTGGGCATGCACCGTTGATTCACGCTACAGCAGACCACTTCTTGGTCGCTTGAAGTACGCGCTCAACCCAATGGTCATCATCGACTTCATGTCGTTCGCACCGTTCTACATTGCCACGCTGCCGCTCGATCTCAGGTTCTTGCGGATCTTGCGACTCCTCCGCCTGTTGAGGGTACTGAAACTGGGGCGCTACTCCACCTCGATGTCACTCGTCGCCCGTGTCTTTAGGAGGAAGTGGCCTGATCTCGCGGCGTCCCTGATCGTGTTGCTCGTGATGCTTGTGCTCGCCTCCAGCCTGATGTATTACGTCGAGCGCGACGCCCAACCTGTGGCATTTGCGAGCATTCCTGCAGCGATGTGGTGGGGTGTCGCGACATTCACCACGGTCGGATACGGTGATGTCTATCCACAGACTACTCTTGGCAAATTATTGGGCTCGGTGATCGCGGTACTCGGTATCGCATTCTTCGCTTTACCGGCGGGCATCTTGGCGTCGGGCTTCTCTGATGAACGCGAACGCCATTCAACTGGTAAGCGCGACTCTGTGTGTCCGCATTGTGGGCGAATCCCATAGTAAGATTCGATTCGCGATATCTAATACCAAGATACAGTATACGGCCGCATAAACACCAACATTGCCGAGGATTCTTTCTGCTTCAGATCTTGGCGTTACGAAGGGCTGACAGAAGACTAAAAAGCCTGCCAAGCATGTTAAGATATTGGGATAAAATCAGATAAATTAAAAATGAATCAAGTAGGCCCAGACACCATTTTTAATGCTCTTCAAGGTTTTTCTGCTCTGTGTACGGTATACATTCTTCTTCTAACACACAAAACAAACAATAGAGCTCTTGTAACTGCGAGGCAAAATCTCGAGGCAAATATACTGCTCAAGCAAATGGACGTCTATAACGCCTGTTCAGTTCGGTACGAACAAATAAATGCGGAAAGCCACAGACTTTGCAAAATGAAAATTGATGAGAAAGATGGACTTGCGTACTATCTCCGTTTTTGGGAGCTACAACACAATCAATTTGTATTCTTTCAGCGTGGATACATTGATACATTAATAATGATTTCATGGATGAATTGGCGAAAAGACGAATTTCTTGCAAACGCTCCTCTTTCCGTCGAAAATTCATTTATTGACTATCAATGGGGCTGGAAGAATATTTCAGAAAGATTTAAAAATACAGAATTCAGGAATTTTATAGAAGAAGTCCATAGAGGCGATCCTGGGAAAGTAGTGCATCAGGCTGTAATTGAGTATCACCATCTAAGGAGTCCTTTCATGAGCACCTCCTCTACTGACAGCTTGCCTAAGGGAGGCAGGTTAAGGTAGAGAGTTACATTTCTATTCATCACCTAGCAACTTTATCTAATGACTTCCCGACAATCCTGGACTTTCCCTGAACTCAAAATGTCTCTCCCACAGTGGATATCGAACGCTTTACCTGAAAGAGGACACCAGTTCGATAGTGACGAAAGTAAAATGATGCTAGCGATCACTTTATCTAAACTTAATTGCGAATATGGAACAGGTGGTCCTTTTGGTGCAGCCATTTTCAATGCAAAGACAGGTACACTTGTCGCTCCAGGAGTAAATCTAGTTCAATCGCTAGGTATATCCGGCGCACACGCTGAGATGGTATCGATCGCACTGGCTCAGAAAACGCTAGGTTTTCTCGATCTTGGTAGTGACCCGAACACTTCTTATGAGTTGTTCTCTTCAACTGAGCCATGTGCAATGTGCATGGGTTGTATTACCTGGTCAGGTATTACAAGACTTGTATGTGGTGCCAATGATGCTGATGCCAGAGCTATTGGCTTTGATGAGGGTGTGAAGGCTTTGAATTGGATTGAACAGTATAAGCAAAGGGGTATATCAGTGGACTTAGGGATCTGTCAGGAAAAGGCTGCGTCAGTACTCAGCAAATACAAGGAACACGGAGGTCTTATCTATAATGGAAGAGCATCAATATTTAATTAAATGCATATTGCATAATTGCCAGATTCAAAAGCCAAGCACAAGAAATGTTTGTATGTTAAAGACATAGTTCGCTCATGATATGGTGCTAGAAGGAGAGTTAAGAGCCATTCTAAAATCACCGAAGTCGGGTATAATCGCAGACTGTTGCGGAAGCACTTGTAGCCGACTAAAATCCGAACATGAATTCCGAGATCGAAAATCGCTTCAACGGCAACCTTGAGCGCGTCGAGCATCTTGTCTTGCTCTCGACGTTGTTTGTGTGGCATTGTCTTGAAAGTCACCGAGGTGGCGAACGCATAAATAGGAATATCGGCTTAGAATCAAAAGGTAGTCTCATGCAACAGACATGCTG
>CAMDWF010000004.1 GCA_945878795.1 Synechococcus sp. UW140 | reverse complement strand
CCATATCTTTGCCTTCAGCCTGGCCAGTCTGGATATCCGCCAGGAAAGCACCCGTCACAGCGATGCAATTGACGAATTGACCCGCTATCTGCAGCTACCCAAGCCCTATGGCGACATGGAAGAAGACGAGCGGGTGACCTGGCTGTTGGCCGAACTGCAGACCCGGCGTCCCCTGATTCCTCCAGCGGCCCGCTGGAGCGAAAGCACGGCTGAAACTATCGCCGTGTTCCGGATGTTGCAGCGTTTGCAACAGGAATTTGGCAGCCGCATCTGCAGCACCTATGTGATCTCCATGAGTCACACGGTGTCGGATTTGCTAGAGGTGTTGCTGCTGGCTAAGGAGGCGGGTCTGGTGGATCCCCAGAGGCCCCGTTCCAGTCTGCTGGTGATTCCCCTCTTTGAAACCGTGGAGGACCTGCAGCGGGCCCCCGCCGTGATGGGGCGCCTGTTCCAGGAGCCTTTCTACCGCAAATTGCTGGAGGACGAAGGCGGCCAGCGTCTGCAAGAGGTGATGCTGGGCTACTCCGACAGCAACAAGGACTCGGGTTTTCTCGCCAGCAACTGGGAAATTCACCGCGCCCAGATTGCCCTGCAACAGCTCTCCAACCAACACGACGTGGCCCTGCGCCTCTTCCATGGGCGCGGTGGCTCGGTGGGACGCGGTGGCGGCCCCGCCTACCAGGCCATCCTGGCCCAGCCCAGCGGCACGGTGCAGGGGCGGATCAAGATCACCGAGCAGGGGGAAGTGCTGGCCTCCAAGTACTCCTTGCCGGAGCTGGCCCTTTACAACCTGGAAACGGTCACCACGGCGGTCCTGCAGAACAGCATGATCACCACACCTTTGGATGCCACCCCAAACTGGAACGCCTTGATGGAGCGGCTGGCCCAGCGCTCTCGCAACCATTATCGGGCCCTCGTCTACGACAACCCTGATCTGGTGGCCTTCTTCCAGCAGGTCACCCCGATCGAGGAAATCAGCAAACTGGAGATCTCCAGCCGGCCGGCCCGGCGCAAGAGCGGCGCCCGCGACCTTTCCAGCCTGCGGGCCATTCCCTGGGTGTTCGGTTGGACCCAAAGCCGTTTCCTGCTGCCCAGCTGGTATGGGGTGGGCCATTCCCTGCAGGCGGAGCTGGATGCCGATCCCGAACAAATGGACCTGCTGCAGTTGCTCTATCAACGCTGGCCTTTCTTTCGCATGCTCATTTCCAAGGTGGAAATGACCCTCTCGAAGGTGGATCTCGACCTCGCCCAGCACTACGTGCGCAGCCTCGGCAGGGAGGAGAACCGGGAGGCCTTCGAGCAGATCTTTGCCTCCATCGCCAGCGAATTCAGCCTCACCCGTGATCTGGTCTTGCGCATCAGCCACCACACCCGACTGCTCGATGGCGATCCAGCCCTGCAGCTTTCGGTGGATCTGCGCAACCGCACCATCGTCCCCCTGGGCTTCCTGCAAGTGGCCTTGCTGCGGCGCCTGCGCAACCAGAACCGCCAACCCCCCATGAGTGAGGGCCAGGACGCCGGCGGCGGCGATGATCGCAATTACAGCCGCATCGAATTGCTGCGCGGTGCCCTGCTCACCATCAATGGCATCGCGGCTGGCATGCGCAACACGGGATGAAGCCCGAATCCCTTTTGATTCCTTTCCGCACCAGCTCCCCATCCCTGCCACGCCTGCCCCAGGGCTACGCCCTCATCTGCGTCCCTGAGCTCACCAGTGCGGACCTCAACCCCCTGCTGATTGCCTGCGGCGAGCTTCCCCGTACCGAAACCATCTGGCAGCGGGTCCTGGAACGCAGCGCCTGGCATCTCGGCGTCCACAACGCCGACGGTCAATGGGTGGGCTTCATCCGCGCCACCACGGACCAAGCCCTTAACGCCAACCTCTGGGACCTGCTGACCGATCCGGCCGAAACCCTGCGGGAAGAGGTCTTGCAATCCCTGGTCCACACCGCCCTGTCCCGGTTGCGACGGGAGGTGGGGGGCTGCAGCATCTCCCTGGCGGCTCCGCCCGAAGCCCTGGCGGCTCTCCGCAGCGCCGGTTTTGTCATCGACCCAGGTGGCATCCGCGCCATGGGTCTCAAGCTGGCCGAGGACCGGAGCTGAAGGTAACTGAAATGGAAAGAAGGAAAAGCCTCCCCGTTCCGGCGGAGAGGACAAACAACGAGCATGGAGGGATTCGAACCCCCGACCCTCAGAACCGGAATCTGATGCTCTATCCAGCTGAGCTACATGCCCAAAACAGGCCTGGAAGCGATCAAAACGCCCCAGAGGGGGTACTGATGCCTTCATCGCGAACCCGAGAAGGGAGCCGCTGACCGGTGCATGTAGCTTAACCGCTGGCCGCTTCCTCCCCATGCGGCTGCAACGTTTGGAACTGCGGGAGTTCCGCAACTTCCCGGCCCTCGACCTCGATCTGGTGGCCCCCCGGCTGCTGGTGATCGGGGCCAATGGCCAGGGCAAATCCAATCTGCTCGAAAGCGTCGAACTGCTCACCAGCCTGCGTTCGCACCGCAGCGCCAGTGATCGCGACCTGATCCGCGAGGGGGAATCCTGCAGCCGGCTGCGGGCCCTGACCGCAGCCGGCGACAGCCTCGAACTGCGCTTGCGCCGCAGCGGCGGGCGCCAGGCCCTGCGCAACGGCAAAACCCTGGAGCGGCAGATCGACCTGGTCGGTCCCCTGCGCTGCGTTGGTTTCAGCAGCCTTGATCTGGAGCTGGTGCGCGGTGAACCCTCCCTGCGGCGCCATTGGCTGGACCGGGTGGTGTTGCAACTCGAGCCTGTGTACGGCGCCTTGTTGAGCCGCTATGGCCGCCTGCTGCGGCAGCGCAGCCAGCTGCTCCGCCGCCGCTCCCCCCTGGCCCAGCAGCAGGCGCTGCTCGATGTCTTCGATGAGCAGATGGCGGTTGTGGGCACCCGCCTGCATCGCCGCCGGCAGCGGGCCCTGCGGCGCCTCGAACCCCTGGCGGTGCGGTGGCAGGGGCGGCTGGGGGGCGAGCTCGAACCCCTGACCTGCCACTACCGCAGCGGCACCCGCATGGAGCCAGGGGCCATGGAGCTGGATGCCGAGGAACCCTGGCGGCTGGCCCTGCTGCGCCAGCTCCAGGACCAACGCCCTGAGGAAGCCCGCCTGGGGCAGTGCCTCGTCGGGCCCCACCGCGATGAAATCGAACTGCTTTTGGGCGACAAGACAGCCCGCCGCCATGGCTCGGCCGGCCAGCAACGCACCCTGGTGCTGGCCCTGAAACTGGCGGAACTGGACCTGGTGCGGCAAGTGGTGGGCGCCCCCCCCCTGCTGCTGCTGGATGACGTGCTGGCGGAGCTGGATCCCCAGCGCCAGCGGCTGCTGTTGGCGGCGGTGGGGGAAGACCACCAATGCCTGGTCAGCGCCACCCACCTGGAGTCCTTCGCCGCTGGCTGGCGTGATACGGCCCAGGTGGTGCGCCTGCAGGCAGGCAGGCTGGAAACCTTGACTTAGGGAAACCCCACCGGGCCAGGCCGCATCTTTGCCCTATGGTGCAAGAACTTCGATTCGATTCGATGATCCAGTGCCTGTCTAGCCTCCACCCGAACCCGGGATGGAAGCCCGCCTTCTCCGCCTCCCCTGCCCCCCTCAGCAACATCACTGATGCGGTTGGCAAACATTGCATCCTTGAGCTTTACGAGTGCGACCCGTCCAAGCTCGACGACGAAGCTTTTCTCAGGAACGCCATCACCACAGCAGCGAAACGTGCTGGTGCCACACTCCTGAACCTAATTACGCACCGGTTTGAACCGCAAGGTGTCACCGGGTTGGCGTTGTTGGCCGAGTCCCACATTTCCATCCACACCTGGCCCGAATCGGGTTATGCCGCTGTGGATGTCTTTACCTGTGGCGACCACACCATGCCTGATGAGGCCTGCGGTGTGCTTGCTAAGGAACTGGGCTCCGGGCGCCACAAACTAACCAGTTTCAGGCGCGAGACCCCCAGCAGCGTCGCCCTCAGTCAACGAGAACCGGAGTTGTTGTCGGCCTGACGGCAATCACTTATCGGACGGTTGGGGGAAGGGGCCCATCGCCCTTGCTTCAACCCCCAGGCGGGGTCCCCACGGCGGGGGCCCCGCCCTTTGTTTTGGGGCTGAGGTCCCGATTGAGCTTGCCACTGACAAGACCCTCCAGGTCCAGCCCTACGGCGCTGAAGCCAAGCTCCCCGAAAGCCTGCACCAGGGCCTGACGGAAGTCATCAGCCACCAGACGCTGCAAGGCCCCTGGCAGGTAAGCCAGCGCCAGCTCAATCCGGGCGGTTTCTCCTTGGCTGCGGACCCGTAGATCCCGGAAGCCCTGCTGCCGTAACCAGGCCTCCGCAGCGGCCACCCGCCGCAGGCGGGCGGCGGAAATCGGCTCGCCATAGGGAAACCGGGAAGCCAGGCAGGGTTGGGCCGGTTTGTCCCACCAGGGCAGCCCCAGGGCCCGCGACACCTGGCGCACCCCGGCCTTGTCCAGACCGACTGCGGCCAAGGGCGACAGCACGCCGTACTCCCGGGCCGCCCTCAGGCCGGGTCGGTGGTCGCCCAGATCATCCAGGTTGACGCCATCGAGCACCTGGGCCTGGCCGGCGGCGGCGGCGATGGGCGCCAACAAACCATGCAGCTCCCGTTTGCAGGCATAGCAACGGTCCTCCGGGTTGCTGGTGTAGGCCGGATCGGCCAGCTCGGCCGTGGGCAGTTCCTGGTGTCGGATGCCAAGCCAGAGCGCCTGGGCGCGGGCTTCTTCCTGCAGATGGGGGGCCAGGGCGGGCGACACGCCCGTAATCGCCAGGGCGCGATCGCCGAGGACTTCGGCGGCAAGGGCCGCTACTAAAGCGCTGTCGACGCCCCCCGAATAGGCCACCACCACCGTGCCCAATTCCACCAGCTGCTGGCGCAGGGCGGCCAAGGCTGACTCCAGGGGTGGAGGCAGCGATTCGAGCAAGGTGAGCGGTGCAGCTGGGACCATGGCCGCCATCCTGGCAAGGGGCAGGGGCCTGGGGTTGCCCAAATCTCGATAGCCTGGCTTCCGAACCGCACCTCGATGAACCCGCCCGACCGCCTTTCAGCCGCTGCTTCATCGGCTTCAGGACCCCTGACCTCCCCTGGCAAGGGCGGCATTACGGGCAGCCAAGCAGTGACCCGCACGCCCCAGCGGGGCACGGGCCGGGGCATCGGCATCCGCACGGCGGCCGGCAGCGATGAACGCCAGCGGGGCCAATTGCATCTTTATGACGGCGACGGTAAGGGCAAAAGCCAGGCGGCCCTGGGGGTGGTGCTGCGCACCATCGGCCTGGGAATCTGCGAGCAGCAGCGAACCCGGGTTCTTCTGCTGCGCTTTCTCAAAGGTCCCGGTCGCTCCTACGACGAAGACGGCGCCATTGAAGCGCTGCAGCAAGGTTTTCCCCACCTGATCGACCAGGTGCGCACCGGCCGGGGGGACTACTTCAATGCCGAGCAGGCCACCGCCTTCGATCGCCAGGAGGCCCAACGGGGCTGGGATATCGCCAAAGGAGCCATCGCCAGCAACCTCTATTCCGTGGTGGTGCTAGACGAACTCAATCCAGTCCTGGCCCTGGGCCTGCTTGATACGGCGGAGGTGGTAAAAACCCTCGCCGCCAAACCCACCGGCATGGAGGTCATCTGCACGGGCAGGGGAGCGCCGCCTGCCTTGGTCCAACTGGCCGATCTACATTCGGAGATGAGGGCCCACCGGCGCCGCCTCCCCGGTGCCTTCGGGGAGGCCCTCGATGGCATCGAGATCTACACCGGTGATGGCAAGGGCAAAAGCACCAGTGCCCTGGGCAAGGCCCTGCAGGCCATCGGCCGCGGCATCAGCCTGGACAAGAGCCATCGGGTGCTGATTCTGCAGTGGCTCAAGGGCGGCAGTGGCTACACCGAGGATGCGGCGATTGCCGCCTTGCGCGAAAGTTATCCCCACCTGGTGGACCACCTGCGCTCTGGACGAGATGCAATTGTCTGGCGCGGTCAACAACAGCCGATTGATTATGTCGAAGCGGAACGGGCCTGGGAAATCGCCCGCGCCGCCATCGCCAGTGGTCTCTATAAAACCGTCATTCTCGACGAGCTGAATCCAACCGTGGATCTGGAGCTGCTGCCGGTGGAGCCGATCGTCCAGACCCTGCTGCGCAAACCAGCCGAAACCGAAGTAATCATCACCGGCCGCTGCAAAAGTCAACCCGCCTACTTCGATCTGGCCAGCGTCCACTCCGAGATGGTGTGCCACAAGCACTACGCCGAACGGGGCGTGGATCTCAAGCGGGGCGTGGATTATTAAGGCGCCAATCAGTACCGCGCCACGGTTGGGTCCACATCCTCACTCCAGGCATTGATGCCTCCGGCCACATTGACACCATGAATGCCGTGGCGGGCCAGGGCGATCAGGGCCTTGGCCGAGCGGCCACCGAGCTTGCAGTGCACATAGAGGGTCTTGCCCTCGGCCAGGCGACGCACCTCTTCGACCGCCTCGCCACTTTCGATGCGATCGAGGGGGATCAGCACCGCACCGGGGATGACGGCGATGTCGGCCTCGGGGGGATTGCGAACATCCAGAAGCACCAGGTTGTCCGGGTCGCTATCAAGGCGTTGCTTGAGTTCGGTGACGCTGATGCTTGCCACGCTGCCGGCTTCCTCCTGACCCGGAGCGGTGCCACCCACCCCGCAAAATTGCTGATAGTCAATCAGATGGTCGATCACGGGCCGCTCGGGGCTGGGGCGCAGCTTCAGCTCCCGAAACTTCATCTGCAGGGCATCGAACAACAACAGGCGGCCACTCAAGGTGGTGCCGATGCCCGTGATGATCTTGACCGCCTCGGTGGCCTGGATCACGCCGATGATGCCGGGCAGCACGCCCACCACCCCGCCTTCGGCGCAGGAGGGCACCATGCCCGGCGGTGGCGGCTCGGGGAACAGATCGCGGTAATTGGGGCTTGCGGCGTTGAGGTTGAAGACCGTGGCCTGGCCCTCAAAACGGAAGATCGAGCCATAAACGTTTGGTTTGCCCAACAGCACGCAGGCGTCGTTGACCAGGTAGCGGGTGGGGAAATTGTCAGTGCCGTCGCAGACGAGGTCGTAGGGACGAATGATGTCCAGGGCGTTTTCGCTGGTCAGGGCCGTGTCGTAAAGATCGACCTGGCAATGGGGGTTGATCTCCAGGATGCGGGCCTTGGCCGATTCGATTTTGGGTTTGCCCACCCAGCTGGTGCCGTGGATCACCTGGCGCTGCAGGTTGCTGTGGTCGACCACATCGAAATCGACGATGCCCAGGCGGCCCACGCCGGCGGCGGCCAGGTAGAGCAACAGGGGCGAACCCAGGCCGCCGGTGCCTACACACAGCACCGAGGCCGCCTTGAGACGCTTCTGCCCCTCCATGCCCACCTCCGGCAAAATCAGGTGCCTGGAGAAACGGGCCACCTCATCGGGGCTGAGCTGAACACCGCTGGTGTCGGGAGGAAGCATGGGAAATGACCAGAAGGACGGGCGCTGCGGGTCCGGCGGCGCGTCAATCCTCCATTCTCCATGGCAGGGCATGGGGTGGTCCAGTTTCGGCCAGCCACCAGCAGCCCAGATCCCCGGGATCGAGCCAAGGCTCCGGCCCCGGGAAGCGGTTGCCGCCCAGGATCACCATCAAGGTGGGAGCAAAACAGAGACGGCGGTCGGTGGCCGATGGCACGGCCGGGCCGCCCGGGTGGCTGTGGGCCGAGCCCAGCACCTGCCACCCCCGCGCCCGGGCCCAGACCTGGGCGTGCAGCTGCTCCCGCGGATCGATGCCAAACCGGCGTTGCCGCTCTGCCTGCGGCTGCCAGACATTGAGGCAGGGCCAGAGGCACTGAATCCGCCAGGGGGAGCGACCGCCCGCTGGGAAACTGGTATGGGCGGGCTCAGCCAGCACCAGGGCGCAGGCTTCCTGGGGGGCGGGAGCCCGCAGCAACCGCTCCAAAACCGTCAGCTCCTGACGATGAATGACAATCGCCTCTGGCCAGAATTGGTCCACCCCGCTACCGTAATTGAAACCCTACCGACGCAACCCGGCCGCAGATGAGCGACATCGAAACCGAAATCAACGAAATCAAGGAAAAGGTCCACAACGCTGTCGACGCGGGCCTTGATGCCGTCACCCCCGCCGAAGGCGATGGGGGCTTCGATTTCAACCAGCGCTTCAACCAGGTGGTGGGGAAAGTTAACGAAACTCTCGACCAAGTCGATTGGTCCCAGATCGGCAAACTCGGCAAGATCGCGGGCATCCTTTTGGCGGTGATCATCGCCCAGGTGCTGATCAAGGGGGTGCTCGACACCATCAACCTGCTGCCGATCATTCCCGGCCTGCTCGAATTGCTCGGGCTCGTCGTTGTTGGCATCTGGGGCTGGAAGAACCTCACCACCAGCGAAAAACGTGATGAGGTGATCGCCCGCATCCAGGGCCTTAAAAAGGAATACCTCGGTTAAGGCTAGCCACAAGCGCCATGATGGGGGCCTGGGTGGCTAGATGCTCCCTGATGCCGAGCGTATGGCCCCCGTCCCATGGGCGTAGTCACCATCCATGAGGATGGGGCGGCCCCGGGAACCTCGGGTCCGGGCCTGGGTGAATGGGGCGAACGCCACTTGGAGGTGCTCCTGTTGGCGCTCTGGAGGATCAGCAGGGCCTGCTTCTGCTCGATCTCGCGGTAGGGGTTCCTCTCCCATTCAGCTCCCGGCGGTATGCCGATGTACCTGTCGAAGTCAAGAAAAGGTGCCTTGAAACCCTGCTGTCCATCAGCCTGCAAAAGCTGTTAGTCGAGCCCAAAATTGTATGCTGAATTGGTTGAGATTCGTGATGTGATCAACCAGGTTTCTTATTTGCATCTCCTCGTATTCTGCGATATAATTGCCTAGCCAACTGCCGCGACTGCCGTGCAAGCGCCCGATAGTCCGATCACCTTTATCATCCCCGGAACACGCTGCGACAGGGTCTCCAGGGGTGGAAGTGCGGCCAGCGGCCTGCTGTTGCCAATGGGGCTGGAAGGGGACCTGAGGGCGTCAGTTGAGGTGGGTAAGCGCAGGGCCGGGGGGCAAGCCCATCGCGTCACCGCCCAGCCCGGGCAAGACGTGGTGGTGTTGCAAATCGAAAACGGCCCTTCCCTGGTGCTCCACCCCACCACGGCCCGCGATCTCCTGATGGCACAGTCAGTGAAGCAAAGGGGTGTCAACCGAGGCTCCGGAGAGGCCACCGAGCTTGAAGTGGGGCCTCAGGAAGTGGAGGTCTCCCCCAAGCTGCAGTGGCAGGGCCTGGAGAACGCCTCCGTCGTCACCCCCGGTGCCACCCGTGGCTTAATCGGCGACGTGGTGATCAAGGTGATTGATGTCATTGGCCTCAAGGGCCGGGCCCAGGAGATGGTCGCCGAGGAACTGGCCCGCCGGATGGACGACCGCGTGCACGAAGCGGTCTATGGGTTGCGGCCCGAGGCCCTAACCCCCTTGAAGGGCCAACCTCCCCTGGAGACCCTGCCCCCTGCCCCTGCGGGAGCAGCCTCCCTGGTGTTCGTGCATGGCACGTTTTCCACCACGAGCGAGAGCGGCTTTGCCAATCTCTGGACCCACCACCCCGAACAGGTGGCTGCCCTGTTCCGCCACTACGGCGACCGGGTTTATGCGCTCGACCACGCCACCCTCGGCAGCACACCGATTGAGAACGCCCTCACCCTGGCGCGAGCCTGCCCCGCCGATACCGTCCTGCACCTGATCACCCATTCACGCGGTGGACTGGTGGCGGAGGTGCTCTCCCGGGCCGCCGATCTGCAGACGCTTGACGCCGCCGGGAAGGAACTCTTTGGCGCAGAACACTGGCGGCCCCAGCGGGCCCTGCTGGAGGAGCTGATCGCACTGATGCATGAAAGGCGCATCCGCGTGGACCGAACGGTTCGGGTTGCCTGCCCTGCCCGTGGCACCCTGCTGGCCAGCCAACGCCTGGATGCCTACGTGTCGATGCTGCGCTGGGCCCTCACTCTGGCCGGGCTGCCGGTGCTGCCGCAACTGGTGGATTTCCTGGGTGGGGTGGCCCGTGAACGCACCGACCCCGCCACCCTTCCCGGACTCGCCGTGATGGCGCCCGACAGCCCTCTGGTGCAATGGCTCCATGCCGCCGAACAGGAGGTCCACGGTGAGCTGCGCGTTGTGGCCGGGGATCTGCAGGGCGACAGCGTCCGTACCTGGGCCAAGACCCTGATGGCCGATGCCTTTTTCTGGACCGACAACGATCTGGTCGTCCAGACGCGATCGATGTATGGCGGTGCGCCGCGGGCAGCGGGCGCCAGCTTCGTACTTGATCGCAGTGGTGCCTCCAGCCATTTCAACTACTTCACCAATGAGCGCACCGCCGCAGCGATCATCAGCGGTCTGATCGAGGCAAGCCCCACCGGATGGCGGGTGATCGGCCCCCTGTCCTACGCCGGTAAAACCAGCGATGGCCTGCGTGGTGCACGGCGCGCAGCCGAGGATGGCCGGCCCGTGGCTGACAAGCCTGCCGTGATCGTGCTGCCGGGGATCCTTGGCAGCCACCTGCGGGTTGACGGCAAGCGAATCTGGCTCAGCTGGCGTCTCCTCAACGGCTTTGCCCAGCTGGATTACCCCGACGGCAATCGAACCGTCGAAGCCGATGGCCCGATCGGCAGCACCTACGACGGCTTGATCAACTTTCTGGCGTCGAGCCATGAGGTCATCACCTTCAGCTACGACTGGCGCAAACCAATAGAAGAGGAGGCCCGGCGGCTCAGCTTCGTGGTTGCGGATGCCCTGGAGGTAAGGGCAAAGACGGGGCAGCCCGTGCGCCTTCTGGCCCACTCGATGGGGGGGTTGCTGGCCCGAGCCCTGCAGATCGAGTGTGGCGCGATTTGGGATCGCATGATGGCCCACAAAGGCGCCCGGCTGCTGATGCTGGGCACGCCGAATGCTGGTTCATGGGCGCCGATGCAGGTGCTCTCCGGTGACGACAGCTTCGGCAACACGCTCACGGCGGTGGGGGCCCCCTTTCAAGACCACCTCACCCGCGCCTCGATGGCCCGCTTCCCCGGGTTTCTGCAGTTGCAGGCCGGGCTGCTCGACAGTTCCCTGCCCCTGAACACCCGTGCGGGCTGGCAGCAACTGGCCGAGAACGATCTGAACCAGGTTCAGGCCTGCAGCTGGTGGCACCAGGATCGGCGCCAGCTTGAGGGCTTCCTTTGGGGCGTGCCGGACGACCGGGTGCTCGCCCAGGCGGTGCGCTTCTGGGAGAAGCTGCGCAAGCAACGGGACCAGGACCTGCCGCTATGGCGGGACAAGCTGGCGCTTGTGGTGGGTACGGCCGCTTTCACCACCGACGGCTACGAGAGCGGCGCCGATGGACTGGCATACCTGGATGTTGCCGATAGTGGCGACGGTCGGGTGTCCTACGACAGCGCCATGCTGCCGGGCGTTGGCACCTGGAAACTCGATTGCGACCACGGCAGCCTTCCTGCCGCGCAGGGGGCCTTCAAAGCCTTCAGGGAACTACTCGAAAAAGGAGAAACCACTTTGCTGCCCAGCTTCCAGGGAAGCGGCATCACTCGCGGGGATGGGGCGGCATCGCCACCGGCATTACGGCGTGGCCGTCCCTCCCGGCAGGGTGGCACCAGCCTGCCGCGCAGCAGTGACGATGATCTCTATGCACTCTCCCCTGATGCCAACAGCTCTGAGATTGACCCCAGCCAGGGGGCTCTGTCGATCACAGTGCAGAACGGCAACCTGTCTTTCGTGCGCCAAGTCTTGATGCTTGGTCATTACAACTCCTCCACCCTTACGGGCACCGAAGCGGTGGTTGATCGACTGATCGGCGGAACCATGGCGGAAGCCCTGGCCATGGGCTGCTATCCAGATCGGCCCGGCAGTCATCAGGTGTTCATCAACACCGGCATCGGCAGAGTCAACCCTCTCCAGCCACCAAAACCACAATCCGTGATCGTCGTGGGTCTGGGCCAGGAGGGCAAGCTTTCCGCAGCCAACCTTTCCTATTCCGTGCAAATGGCGGTGATGGCAGTGGCGCAGCGACTCATGGAGCGCCTTGAGGGGGGAGAGCCCCAATTTGAGCTGGCGTCCACCTTGCTAGGCAGTGGCGGTTCGGGGATCGATGCCGGCCAGGCTGCCCAACTCATCGCACAAGGTGTGCGCGACGCCAATAAAGTGCTGCGTAAACAAAAACGCTGGCCCTATGTGGGCACTCTCCAAATTGTGGAGAAGTACCTCGATCGGGCCAGCTTGGCTCTGAACGCGTTGCAGGTGCTGGCGGAGGCCCAGCCAAACGACTTTGAAGTCAATTCAACCGTAGACGCAGGTCAGGGCTGGGAGCGGCGGCCCCTCGACTGGGGCTACAGGGGGACCGGTTACGACTTCATCAGTGCCCTCACCGATAACGAAGCTGGGACGGACAGAAGTTCCAGCGTGATCCGCTACACCATGGACACCCATCGGGCACGCACCGAGATGCACGCCCAGAGCTCCCAGAGGCACCTGGTGGAGCAGTTGGTAGAAAAGGCCAGCAACCAGAATTACACCGACTTACAGATCGGTCGCACCCTGTTCAAGCTGCTGGTTCCTGTGGAGTTGGAGCCCGCCTTGGGGGGCACCTCGGCCATGGTGCTTGAACTGGATCAGGGCAGCGCACCCATCCCCTGGGAGATGCTCGACTACGAAGGCAGCACCATCCCCGGTCGCGAACACGTTCCGTGGGCGATCCGCACGAAGCTCCTACGCAAGCTGCAACTGGCCGAATACCGTCAGCGGCCCAGGGACGCCAGCCTTGAAGGCCAGGCACTGGTGATCGGCGAGCCGCTCTGCGATAAGCAAGCCTTTCCCAGGCTGCCCGCTGCCCGCCGGGAAGCCTGTGCGGTGCGCGACCAACTCCAGGCAGTGCTGGGGGCCGATCGTGTCATTACCCTGATCAGCCCCGAAGCAAACGACGAACAGGGACCGGATGCCGTAAAAGTGATCAACACCCTGATGGACCGCGACTGGCGCATCGTGCATATCAGCGGCCACGGAATGATGACCGAAAACGGTGATCCCCGTGGTGTAGTTCTATCCAATGGCCTGTATCTGGGACCGCGTGAAATCCGCGCCATGCGGGTGGTGCCCGAACTTGTGTTCGTTAATTGTTGCCACCTGGCCGCCAGCGCTCCGGAACGCCTCATGGCCAAGCCTTACAACCGTGCCAAGTTTGCTGCCAGCCTGGCCGAGCAACTGATTCACAACGGCGTGCGCTGTGTGGTGGCCGCCGGCTGGGCCGTGGCAGACGATGCGGCGGAGACCTTTGCCGAGCATTTCTATGCCGAGTTGCTGCGCGGCCAGCGTTTCATCGATGCCATCGCTACGGCACGCAAGGCTGCCTGGCGTCTGTCCTTTGGCGACAACACCTGGGCCGCCTACCAGTGCTACGGAGACCCCGACTGGGTGTTCCAGGCCCACGGGATCGATGCCCAGAACCCCCAGCCACAGCATGTCAACCAATACGCAGGCGTGGTATCTCCTTCCGCCCTCACCCTCGTGTTGGAATCACTGAAAATCAAAGCAAGTGATCAGGGTCCAAATACTGCAGAAAAAGATAAGGCAAACGACATTGGCAAGGAACTGCGGCAGCAGCTCCAGGATCTGGAAACACTCTTTGACTCCAAATGGGGGAGCCAGGGTGAGGTGGCCCGATCCTTTGGCATGGCTTGGGATGCGGCTAAGGATTCAGACAAGGCGATCGAATGGTACGAACGCGCACTCAAAGCAGAGGATGGTGGTGCTTCGCTTAAGAGTTACGAGCAACTGGCCAATTTGCGGGTGCGCCAGGCATGGCGGCAAGTGGAGGAGGCCGGTCGCCAGCTTGAGGCAGCTGGCGCGGCAACCCCTGGTCAGGAAACCCCTGCCAAGGCCCTGGAGCAGTTCCAGCTAAAGCTGCAGCAATCGCGTGACTTGATGCAGCGTGGCATGGAAGCTTTGCAGCAGTTGGTGACGATCGGAGTCACGATGGAGCGGCTCAGCATGTGCGGATCGGCTCAGAAGCGGCTGGCGATGCTGGAGCGGAAAGCAGGCGACAGGGCCGCCGAGCTCAAGGCCCTAACGGCGATGACCTACTGGTACGGGGAGGCTGAAATAATTGCTGCCGCTAGGGCATCAGCCGATGTATTTTATCCAGTGCTCAATAAAATGGCAGCAGAATGTATTCTTAATGCCGGAGATATCGCTTGGGGTGGTTTTAATGAATTAAGCCTGGCAAGCCTGCGCCAAATGTTAGAGAAGAAGCGGCTAGAAGA
The DNA here is from genome assembly GCA_945878795.1 of Synechococcus sp. UW140. Taxonomy (GTDB): domain Bacteria; phylum Cyanobacteriota; class Cyanobacteriia; order PCC-6307; family Cyanobiaceae; genus Cyanobium. Next base: position 8,656 of record CAMDWF010000004.1, on the reverse strand, counting down.
TCCGGATTTTTGGAGTGTGATCGGTGTTACCGAGCTGAATCTCTATGAAGCCCTGGCGAAGCGGACCCTGGCCACTCGTCTAACCGCCATTCGGGATGTTTATGGCAATCTATATCAGAGGATTAAGGATCCGGGCCCATGGGGATCCGTATGCGACCAACTTGATTTTGTCCTGCCAAGCTACATTGAACGGGTGGGGCAGACGGATCCTGCTGAAGCCGAGGCGGCCAAGGCGCTGCTAGCTGAGGTCCAAGTTTATGCCGGGTAGAGCTTGCGTATTTTACGTATCACCGCCGGGAACCATATTGGCGTGATTGAGCTGGTGATAGAGGTTATATAGCGGGGCCCGCTGTTCATGGCCAGGCGGCAAGGGCCACTCCTGGCCATAGCCGTCGAAAAATGCCTGGGGCACCCCGCCGAACAACCGGGCCATGGCCAGATCCACCTCCCGGTCCCCCCGGTAAGGGGCTGGATCGAAGAGGGCCCCGACGGCCAGCGGCGATCCCATCAGGCCAGGCTGGCAGGATCCCGCCAGTACATCCAGATTGCCGCTCCAGAGGTCGCCATGGACCAGGCAGGCATCGGGTTGATGGCCCGCCAGCAGGCCGTCCAATTGCCCCAACAAGGCAGCGGCCGCCGCAAGGGACCTGCCGCTGCGGGCCAGGGTCTCGAGCTGGGGCGCTAAACGCCGCTCGGCAAAGAAGCGGCTCCAATTGCCCATCCAGCCATTGGCCTGGGGGGCCGTGCCGATGACGTTGTCGCGGCACCAGCCAAAGGCCCCCAGCCGATCGTCCGGCCGCAAGGGCGCCACCAGGCTGCGGCGATGCAGCCGGGCCAGGCCCGCCCCCACGGCGGCCCAGGTCCGGGCGGGGTCCGCACCGGGGCCCAGGCCCAGGTCGAGCCAGGCAAGCACCAGCACCGCCTCGCCCCCCACCAGGCCCAGGGCCAGGGGCTGGGGCACCAGCAGGCCACTGCCCTCGGCCGCCGCCGCCAGGGCCGCCAAGCCATCGGCCTCCGCTGCCAGCAGGGGCAGGGCTTCGGGGCGGTTGGTCTTGGAGAACAGATAGGTGGGGTCAGGCCCCCGGCTCTCCAGCCGCAGGCGCCAGGCCCGATGGATGCAACCCCCTCCCACTGGCTGACGATTTCGCAAGGTGAGCCCCAGGCGCTCGGCCAACCAGGGGGCCAGGGCAGCGGCGGCGGTCATGGGGGGGGCGGCGGCGATGGCCCTTTGACCCTGCCAGCATGCGCCCATGGCCAACGAATACGCGGTGCCGGACGTGGTGGTGGTGGGGGCCGGCATCGCCGGCCTGACGGCCGCTGCCCTGCTGGCCCGGGAGGGTCTGGCGGTGACGCTGCTGGAGGCCCACTCCCAGAGCGGCGGCTGCGCCGGCAGCTTCCGCCGGGGCCCCTGGACGTTTGATGTGGGGGCCACCCAGGTGGCGGGCCTCGAGCCGGGCGGCATCCACGAACGGCTGTTTCGCCAGCTCGGCGTGGCGGCGCCGGCGGCGACGCCTTTGGATCCGGGTTGCGTGGTGGACCTGGGCGATGGCCAGGCGCCGGTGCGGCTGCACCGCGATCCCGCCGTCTGGGCCAGCGAACGCCAGCGCCAGTTTCCGGGCAGCGAGCGTTTCTGGCGGCTCTGCGCCGCCCTGCATCGATCCAGCTGGGCCTTTGCCGGCCGCGATCCGGTGCTAGCGCCCCGCTCCGCCTGGGACCTGGGCCAATTGCTGGGGGCCCTGGACCTTTCCACCATGGCGGCGGGTCTGCTCAGCGGGGCGACGGTGGCCGATCTGCAACGGCTGACGGGCTGCCAGGGCGGGCCGGAGGGGGCAAGGCTGCGCCACTTTCTCGACCTGCAGCTCAAGCTCTATTCCCAGGAGCCCGCCGACCGCACCGCCGCCCTCTATGGCGCCACGGTGCTGCAGATGGCCCAGGAACCCCTGGGGCTGTGGCACCTGGAGGGCTCGATGCAGGCCCTCAGCAGCGCCCTGGAGCTGGCCCTCAGCCGCGCCCAAGGCCAGCTGCTGCTGCGGCACCGGCTGCAGCGGCTGCAGCCGCCCCCGCAGCCGGGAGAGGAGTGGCGGCTGACGGGCCAGGGACCCGGCGGCACCAAATTTGATCTGGCGGCCCGGGAGGTGGTGCTGGCCCTGCCCCCCCAGCTGCTGCCCGATTTGCTGGGGGACGCCCTGCCGCTGGCCTACGCCCGCCGACTGGCGGCCCTACCCGACCCCAGCGGCGCCCTGGTGTTCTACGGAGCGGTGCAGCGCCAACTGCTGGCCCCGGACACGCCCCCCCACCTGCAGCTGGCCTGGCCATCGCCAGGATCATTGTTTGTGTCCGTCAGCCGTGAGGGGGATGGGCGGGCGCCGCTGGGGCAGGCGACGGTGATCGCCAGTGTGTTCACTGAGGCAAGGCCCTGGTTTGCCCTGGCGCCGCCGGCCTACGCTACGGCCAAGGCCGCCGCCGAAAGTCAGATTCGGGCGGGGTTGGAACAGCTCTTGGGGGTGGCTCCGGCGGCTTGGCTGCACGGCGAACTGGCCACCCCCCGGGGCTTTGCCCACTGGACGGGCAGACCCTTTGGCTTTGTGGGGGGGCTGGGCCAGGCGCCGCAGCGCTTCGGGCCCCTGGGCCTGGCCAGCCGCACGCCCCTGCCCGGGCTGTGGCTTTGCGGCGATGCCATCCCTCCGGGGGAAGGCACCGCCGGCGTCAGCCTTTCGGCCCTGGCGGTCTGCCGCCAGCTGCTGCAGGGTCGGGGCCGCCCCTGGCACTGGTCGCCAGGGGCCCAAGGCATTACTGCCACCCGCCCAGCGACCCACTGAGAGGCCGTCCTGCCCGAGCGCTGCCAGCGCCAAGCCGGTGCGCCATGCTGGCCCCCAGTAGCTGCCCGCCCGATGGCGCCCTTGCCCCCTCCCGAGCCCTCGCGCCTGCTGGAGACCGCCGCCGTCCTCGATGCCCGCAAGATTCGCTTCGAAATAAACCGCTGGCAGCTGCCCAATGGCCTGGAGGCCACCTTCGGCATCATCCGCCACCCCGGTGCTTCCTTGGCGGTGCCGGTGCTGGCGGATGGCCGGGTGGTGATTTTGCGCCAGTACCGCTTTGCCGTGGCCGCTCGCCTGCTGGAGTTTCCGGCCGGCACCCTCGACGAGGGCGAAGATCCCTTGAGCACCATGGAACGGGAGCTGCAGGAGGAAACGGGCTATGCCGCCAGCCGCTGGGATGCCCTCGGGGCAATGCTGCCCTGCCCCGGCTACTCCGATGAAGTCATCCATCTCTTTTTGGCCCGGGACCTGCGCCAATTACCCAATCCCCCCGCCGGCGACGCCGACGAAGACCTGGAGGTGTTGCTGATGGAGCCCGCCGCCCTCGATGCCGCCATCGCCAGCGGCGATGAGGCCCTCGATGGCAAAAGCATCACCGCCTGGTATCGGGCCCGCCAGCTGCTCAATCTCTGAACCATGCCCCACGCCACTGACCGCCCCCACCAGTCCCTGGCCATCGAGGCGACCCTGCAGGGCGAGTCCTACGGCTTTGGGCGCGAAAGGCTGCGGTTGCCGATGGGGCTGGAGGCCAGCTTCGGTTGGTTGCGCCATCCCCCCACCCTGATGGTGGTGCCGCGCTGGGCCGATGGCCGGGTGCTGCTGCTGCGGCGCTACCGGCCGGCGGTGGGCCAGCGGCTGCTGGAATTTCCCAGCGGCCGGCTGGCGGCCGGCGAAACGGCGGCCCAGGCGGCCCAGAGACTTATGGCGCTGGTGCTGGGGCCGAACGGGCCCGGCGCCGGCCCAGCGATTGCGGCCGCCTGGGAGCCCCTGGGTCAGCTGCGGCCCAACCCCGGCTATTCGGATGAACAAATGGCCCTGGGCCTGGTGCGACTGGCGCCCCAGCAGCTTCCCCTGCCCAACGACACAATTGAGGGCCTCCTCGGCGGAGATGACGGCAGCACTGGGCAGCTGCTGAGCCTCAGCCCCGCTGCTCTCGATGGGGCCCTGGCCAGCGGCGATGAATTCCTAGATGGGCGCACGCTGACGGCCTGGTTCCTGGCGAGGCGCCGCTGGTGAGCGCTCCCCCCCGCTGGCTTTTCTGGCACCGCCGCGACCTGCGCCTGGCCGACAACCGCGGCCTGGCGGCGGCGCTGGCCGCCACGCCGGCGGTGACAGGGGTGGTGCTGCTGGATCCACGCGAGTGGCAGGCCCCGGACCAGGCGCCAGCGCGGCTGTGGTTCTGGCGGGAGAGCCTTGTCGAACTGCAGGAGCGCTGGCGCCTGGCGGGCAGCCGCCTGCTGCTGCTGCAAGGCGACGCCGAAACCTGGCTGCCGCCGCTGGCCCGGGCCGTGGGCGCCGAGGCGGTGGCCTGGAACCGGGGGGTGGAACCAGAGGAGCGGGCGCGGGACCGGCGGCTGGCCGCAGTCCTGAAGGCCCAGGGCCAGCAGGTGGTGGTGGGCTGGGACCAGCTGCTGGTGGCGCCGGAGGGGCTGCGCACCGGCGCGGGCGATCCCTATCGGGTCTATGGACCCTTCCTGCGCAACTGGCGCGGCCAGGTGGAGCGCCAGCTGGGGGAGTTGATCCCACTGCCGGCCCCCAGTGGCCTGCTGGACCTGGACCCCGCCTGCCTCCAGGGCCCAGACCCGGGCCTGCCCCTGCTGGCCAGCGTGCCTGCGGCAGAGGCGCTGGCGCCGGCCCTGGGGGCGGGCTTCGCCGGGGCCGACCTCTGCCCCTGCCGGCCGGGCGAAGCGGCCGCGGCGGCGCAACTGCGGCTGTTCTGCGAGGGCGAACGGGCGCCCTTGCTGGCCTACGAGCCGGGGCGCAACCTGCCCGGTAGCAACGGCACCTCGGCCCTGTCGGCGGCCCTGCGTTTCGGCACCCTCAGCCCCCGGCAAGCCTGGGCCGCGGCCCAGGGAGCCCGGCAGCAATCCCGCAGCGATGAGGCCCGCGCCTCGATCACCGTCTGGGAGCAGGAGCTGGCCTGGCGCGAGTTTTATCAACACGCCCTGTTCCATTTCCCCGAGCTGGCGCAGGGCCCCTACCGCCCCCAATGGCGCCATTTCCCCTGGGAAAACGACCCGGAGCGGCTGGCGGCCTGGCAGGAAGGGCGCACGGGCTTGCCGATCATCGATGCGGCGATGCGCCAACTGACCGAGAGCGGCTGGATGCATAACCGCTGCCGCATGATCGTGGCCTCCTATCTGGTCAAGGACCTGATCGTCGACTGGCGCCAGGGCGAGGCCACCTTCATGGCCCACCTGGTGGATGGCGACCTGGCGGCCAACAACGGCGGCTGGCAGTGGAGCGCCAGCAGCGGCATGGATCCCAAACCGCTGCGCATCTTCAACCCCTCCACCCAGGCCGGCCGCTTCGATGCCGACGCTGATTACATCCGCACCTGGCTACCGGAACTGGCCCATGTGGCCACCCCCGATCTGATCAGCGGCCAGATCGCCCCCCTGGAGCGTCGCGGCTACCCCGAACCGATCGTCGATCACAAGTTGCAGCAAGCCCACTTCAAGGCCCTGTATGCGGCCCTGCCCCGTAGCTGAGGCGCCGCAACGCCAGCGATAGGTAAACCAGCGCCAACAACACCGGCACCTCAATCAAGGGGCCGATCACGCCGGCCAGGGCCTGTCCTGAGGTCACCCCCCACACGCTCACGCTCACGGCGATGGCCAGCTCAAAGTTGTTGCCGGCGGCGGTGAAGGCGAGGCTGGCGCACTGGCGATAGGAGAGGCCGCTGCGCTGGCCCAGGCCAAAGGCCAGCAGCCACATCACGGCGAAATAGAGCAGCAGGGGCAGGGCAACCCGCACCATCTGCAGGGGATCAGAGGTGATCACCGCGCCCTGCAGGGCGAACATCACCACAATCGTAAACAGCAGGCCAATCAAGGACCAGGGACTGAGGCGTGGCAAAAAGGATTGCTCGTACCAGCGCCTCCCTTTCATCGCAATTCCGACCCGGCGAATCAAGTAACCCAGCACCAGGGGAATCCCCAAAAAGATGAGGACGGCTTTGGCGATATCTGCGGAAGAAAAAACCACATCCTGGGTGGGCAGACCCAGCCAGCGGGGTAGGACTTTAAGGTAAAAGTTGGCCAGAAATGCATAGCCCATAATCTGCACGATGGCATTGATCGCCACCAGCAGTGCCGCCGCCTCCCTGTCGCCTTCGGCCAGGTCGATCCAGATCAGCACCATGGCGATGCAGGGGGCGATGCCGATCAGGATCACCCCCGTGCGCAGGTCGGCCTGGTCGCTCAGAAACAGCCAGGCCAGGGCGAACATCAACAGGGGGCCCAGACCCCACACCAGCAAGAGGCACAGGGGCAGCAGGCGCCGCTGCTGCAGGGCCTGGCCCAGCTCCTCGTAGCGGACTTTGGCCAACACCGGCACCATCATCAGCAGCAGCCCGATGGCGATCGGCAGCGAGGTCTGCCCCAACTTGACGGCATCGAGGGCCGCTTGCAGCGAGGGGAAGCTGCGCCCCAGCAGCAGTCCCGCAGCCATCGCCAACAGAATCCAGAGCGGCAGCAACCGGTCCAGCAGGGACAGCTTGGCGATGGTCATCGGCAGGGGCGGGCGGGCCGCTGGCAACGGGCGGCCAGGCCAGCCAGCCAATCCTGCAAGGTCTGCAGGGCCTCGGCCCGCAGGCGGTAGTAGATCCAGCGCCCTTCTTGGCGCGATTCCAGCAGGCCGGCGTCTTTCATCACCTTGAGGTGAAAGGAGAGCTTGGATTGGGCCAGGCCAAGCTCGCCGGTGAGCTCGCAGACGCAGCGCTCGCCAGCGGCCAGGGCCTCGATCACGCTCAGCCGAACAGGATCGGCCAGCACCTTGAACAGCAGCCGGGCCTGGTCGGCCGGCAGGGTGTGATCCAGAACACGCATGGGATCGATTCTAGGGCGCCCATCAAAAATGATTGATTCATCAACCAATTTTGATATAACCTGCCGCTGCCTTGCCCCGGCCTCGCCGGCCCACGATGAAAATCGGCATCAACGGCTTTGGCCGCATCGGCCGCCTGGTGTTTCGCGCCCTCTGGGGCCGCCCCGGCATCGAGCTGGTGCATGTCAACGACCCGGCAGGGGATGCCGCCGCCGCCGCCCATTTGCTTGAGTTCGACTCGGTGCATGGCCGCTGGCCGGTGGCGGTGTCATGCCCCCCCGAAGCTGCCAGCCACCAAGACAGCTTTTTGGTTCAGCAGCAGCGGGTGGGCTACAGCCAGCAAAAAGATCCCACCGCCGTGCCCTGGCCTCAGGCCAGTGTGGAGCTGGTGCTCGAATGCAGCGGCAAGTTCAAAACCGCCGCCACCCTCGAGCCCTACTTCAGTTCGGTGGGCCTGCAGCGGGTGATTGTGGCCTGTCCGGTAAAGGGGGTGATCGCCGGAGAGGAGGCACTCAACATCGTCTACGGCGTCAACCACCACCTCTACGACCCCAGCCGCCACCGCTTGCTGACCGCCGCCTCCTGCACCACCAATTGCCTGGCGCCGGTGGTGCAGGTGGTGCACGAAAGCTTCGGCATCCGCCACGGATCGATCACCACCCTCCACGATGTCACCAACACCCAGGTGGTGGTGGATGGGTTCAAAAGCGACCTACGCCGGGCTCGTTCGTGCCTGCAGAGCCTCATCCCCACCACCACTGGCTCGGCCCGGGCGATTGGAATGATCTTTCCCGAGTTGGCTGGCAAGCTCAACGGCCATGCCGTGCGGGTGCCGCTGCTCAACGCCGCCCTCACCGATGCGGTGTTCGAGTTGGAGCGTGCGGTGACTGCCGACGAGGTCAACATCGCCTTCGATGCTGCCGCCAACGGGCCGTTGCAGGGAATCCTCGGTTATGAAACCAGGCCGCTGGTGTCGATCGACTACGTCAACGATCCCCGCAGCGCCATCGTCGATGGTCTGTCGACGATGGTGGTGAACGGCACCCAGCTCAAGGTCTACGCCTGGTACGACAACGAGTGGGGCTACAGCTGCCGGATGGCGGACCTGGCTTGTCATGTAGCTGCGTTGGAACGGGCAGCCCGATGAAACACCTCACCGGATTGCAGCAGTACGCGGTCGTCACGGCCAACTACTGGGCCTTCACCCTCACCGATGGGGCCCTGCGCATGCTGGTGGTGTTCCACTTTCACCAGCTCGGCTACTCCACATTGGAGATTGCCTTTCTGTTTCTGTTCTACGAATTCTTTGGCATCCTCACCAATCTCTATGGCGGCTGGCTGGGGGCCCGCTTTGGGCTGCGGCTGACGCTTTGGGCCGGAACGCTGCTGCAGGTAGCGGCCCTACTGATGTTGATGCCGGTGGCCGATGGCTGGCCGCGTTGGCTGAGTGTGGCCTATGTGATGGCGGCCCAAGCGATCAGCGGCATCGCCAAGGACCTCAACAAAATGAGCGCCAAGAGCGCCATCAAGACGGTGGTGCCGGCAACCCCAGACGACCTCAGCCGGGGCGAAAAGCAGCTGTTCCAATGGGTGGCGATCCTCACCGGCTCCAAAAACGCCCTGAAAGGCGTGGGCTTTTTCCTGGGGGGATTGCTGCTGGCCACGATCGGTTTCAATGCCGCCGTTGGGGCCATGGCCGCTGGCCTGTTTCTCTCCTTTTTGATGACCCTGGTGCTGCCCGGCGAGATCGGCCGCATGAAGCAGAAGCCCGCCATCACGGCCCTGTTCTG
>CAMDWF010000003.1 GCA_945878795.1 Synechococcus sp. UW140 | reverse complement strand
AAAGTCGCCGGAACGGTGTTCCGATCGACAAGATCCTGCGCCTTTTTCCCACGTTCTGGTGGGCTGATGGTCATCGAGAGGTTCCTCGAGGGACGGAATCGAGGTGGAGGTCCACCCCTTCGACCTGCCGGAAATTCCGGGGCCGTTGGGCCCCATGGCATGGCGTGGCATGGGTAAGCACGCCACTGAACCGTCGCCATGGGCGCCAGTCGGACAAGGGGAGTGAATCCTTGCCATCACTGGGGCATTGGGCCCCAAAGGGGACCGCTGGCGAAAGTATAGGGGGCAAAAACATGCCCAATCAGCGTCCAGTTACAAAGGTTCAATCCCCGCCATTCGCTGGTTGCGACAGGGGTCTACAGGGCGTTGTTTTGAATTGAAAGGGCCTTTTGTGTGGGGATGTAACTATAATAAATATGACTGCCTGCCCTTTTCCTGGCTTTGGGCTGTGCTGGCTTGGCTTTGGCCTCTTTGGGTCCTTCAGCAGAATGGTCGCAGCTGGAAATGGATTGTTGGTGCCTCAAAGGTTCTTAGGGCCCAGTCGGTGCTGGTCGGCCCTGCTCGGTGTCTTTTTGCTGGCCGTTGTTTGTTTTGGCTGCCCGGCGGTCAGCCAGGCCGCTTGGCGGTTACCGAAGCGCCTGGTCCCGGGCCCCACTCCCATGGGTCCAGCCGCCGGCGCTGGTTCAGCTCGCCTGCAGGAGGTGTCGCCGCCTGAGGCGGTTCAACAGTTCAAGGTTGCGCTGGGCGAGAAGCTTCCCCAATTAAAGATTCTGGAGCCTGCCAACGGGGCCGCGGTTGCCGATGGAGCTTGGACCCTGCGGGTCAAGGTTTCTGACTGGCTTTTGATTGATGGTGGCTCGTTGGGCTTGGGTCCCCATCTATTGGTCATGCTTGATGGGGAGCCCCCACGGGTCCTCACGGCAACCAAGACCGAGATGCCTCCCCTGGGCCCAGGCAGTCATCGTTTGACGGTGGCTGCGGCTTGGCCTTGGGGGGAGGTCATCAAGAGTCATGGTGCCTTCGATCAGATTCGTCTGCATCGTGCTGCTGCCAATCCTTTAGCAGTACCAGCTCCAGGGAGCGCCCAGTTGTTTGTTACCTCTCCTAGTTCAAATTCCAAGAAAACGGCTGTGCCGGTTTTGCTGGACTGGCTTTTGATCGATGCTCCTTTGCAAAATCTACGCCAAGATGATGCCAGTTGGCGTTTGAGAATCACTGTTAACGGTGAGAGTTTTCTTGTGGATCAACAGACGCCTCTCTGGCTCAGCGGTTGGCGTTATGGGGCCAATGCCTTGCTTTGGGAATTGGTCGATGGCAGGGGCGAGGCACTTAACCCCCCATTCAATAGCATCGTCAGTGAATTGTATGTAGAAGATTTTAAAGTGTCCAACCCATCTAATTCACCTTGGTTGAGTGGACGGATTAATTCCGATGATCTTAATGTATTGCTGGGCAATGCACCCCCTGTTAGTCTTGCTCCCCAGGAGGAGATAGAGCCATTGACTTCAAGGTTAACACCATCGGAAAGTGTCAAGCCTCTGCCCCAAGAACCTGACCGCAATCCCATCGACAATGAAATGCAAATTGGCGGGAAGGCAATTTGGCCAGAACCTATCCTTATCCCTGGGGAAGTCGAGAGTGGTGAATCGCCTGGAGATCCTGGCCTTGGGCTTGAGGACGCCGAGCCGGACAGGGGCCCACCAGACCCTTCTGCGCCAGCGGAACCGGAGAACTCCCATGCCGATGCGATGACCCTTGGGGTACCCAAGCTCGAATCCCCGCTTCCCGAGGCGCTGCCTGTCGTGCCTACCAAGCCCGAGGCCCCCTTGGTTGAGGCCAATTCAATGGGCACTTCGCCACAGCGGCGCGGGCAGGATCGGCCCGGGACCTCGTTGTCAGACACTGCTCCTCGCTTGGAAGACCTCAAGAACGTCCTACCTGCCACTGGGGAGGGGCTAAATCCCGACACAATCATGATTCCTGCCCCTTCAGAGGGTTTCCTTGCTCGTCTGGGCCAGGGACTTCGCCGCCGATTGGGGCCGTCCTGAGATGCCGTTAATGCCGTCGAGGGTGGTGGGCTTGGCCCTATCCAAAGAAGCAATCCCCCTGGTGCACCGCCTGGAGCAGGCAGGCTGGCTTGCCGAGATCCGTTGGCCGGACGACCCGATCTCCCCCGCCGATTGGCTGGCTCGGGAATGGCCCCTCGCATCGGCTGTCGTTGCCGTGGCGGCCGCCGGGCTGGTGACCCGCCTCGTGGCTCCGCTGCTGGTCAGTAAAACCACCGATCCCGCCGTTGTCGTTCTCGATCCTGAAGGCCGTTTTGCCGTGCCATTGCTTGGTGGCCACGGGGCCGGTGGCGAGGCGTTGGCGCGCCAGCTAGCCGCCCTCCTCGGTGGTCAGGCCGTGATTACTGGCAGCAGCTCAGCCACGGGGCGATTGTGCCTCGATAGCTTTGGCACCGACTGGGGCTGGATTCGGGGCGCCGGCGACTGGCAAGCCCTGATGCTGGCGGCTCGCCAGAATCTCGATCGGGCCCCCTTAAGGGTGAGGCAGGAGAGCGGCACGGCCCTTTGGCAGGAGGGTGAGGCCGCCCAAGCGATGGGCCTGGAGCTGGTGCAAGGACCTGATCCAGGCAGGGATGGCAAGGAACCAGAACTGGTAATTGGCCCCCGCCTGGGACGCGGCTGTCGTTGGCATCCCCCTTCCCTTTGGCTCGGGATGGGATGTGAAAGAGACACCACGTTCTCTGTCCTGGAACGGCTCGTAGAAGAAACCTTGCCGAAGCATGGTTTGGCCATCCAGGCCGTTGCTGGCCTAGCTACCGTCGATCGCAAGGCCGATGAGCCGGCCCTACGGGCCCTCGTCGAACGGCATGGCTGGAGGCTGGTTTGTTTCTCCGCCCCTGCCTTGGCTGAGGTGCCAGTCCCCCATCCCTCCAGGGTGGTGGAACAGGAGATGGGTACCGCCAGCGTCGCTGAAGCGGCTGCCCTGCTGGCGGCGGCTGGACGTGATGGGACCGGGGCGACCTTGTTGATTCCCAAAACGGTGGCCCATGCCAGAGCCGGCGAGAAGGGGGCCGCCACCCTGGCGGTGGCCGAGGCAGGCGAGCAGTGGGAACCGGCCCGTGGTGAGCTCCACCTGGTCGGTAGTGGTCCCGGCTCCCTGGATCTCCTCACCGGCGCTGGGCGCTGGGCGCTGGCTCGATGCGCTGTTTGGGCGGGATACAGCCTCTATCTAGATCTGCTGGAGCCCCTGCGACGGCCGGATCAGGTGCGACGGGAAGGGCGGCTTACGGAGGAATCGGCCCGTTGCGCCGAGGCTCTTGCCTTGGCAGCCCAGGGCCTGCGGGTTGCCCTGATCTCCTCAGGGGACAGTGGCATCTATGGGATGGCTGGCCTGGCCCTTGAACAATGGCTTGGCCTGGCGCCAAAGGATCGCCCCGTCTTTCAGGTGCATCCCGGAATCTCTGCGCTGCAGCTATCGGCAGCCAGGGCGGGGGCTCCATTGATGCATGATTTCTGCACGATCAGCCTGAGTGATCGACTGACGCCCTGGCCCGTGATCGAAGAGCGACTCAGGGGGGCTGCGGCTGGGGATTTCGTGGTGGCCCTTTACAACCCCCGTTCGAAGGGTAGAGATTGGCAGCTGGGCCGTGCCCGCGATCTCTTGATGGAGCATCGCCAGCCCTCCACGCCTGTGTTGATCGCCCGACAGCTTGGTCGCCAAGGGGAAGCGCTGACGCTTACCACCCTGGAGCACTTGCCCATCGCGCAGATCGATATGTTGAGTCTGGTGCTCGTCGGCAACAGCACCAGCTATGTCAGAGATGGCCGCTTCGTCACGCCAAGGGGATACCCGGGCGCCGAACTGGGTTGAGCAGGGTTGGGCTCCAGCCGTTCCCCTTCAGCAATCGGGATGACAGGATTCGAACCTGCGGCCCCTTCGTCCCGAACGAAGTGCGCTACCAAGCTGCGCCACATCCCGAAGCATGAACTTTAAGGGATCGAACGCTCGCCCCCATGGCACGGACGCAAGCTGGCAGGGGTGGCTCCCAAGCCGGGCCGTTGGCTTGCCTAGAGTTGCTTTCCCCCGAGGGAAAGCCTGGGGGCACCGTTCCGGCGGCCTTTACCCCTCTGTGCCTCGACTCCATGGCTTCGGTCGCTCCCAAACCGCCCTGGTTACGCGTTAAAGCTCCCCAAAGGCAGCGCATTGGGGCCGTAGCAGATTTACTCCTCGATCTGCAGCTGAACACGGTTTGTCAGGAGGCCAGTTGTCCCAATATCGGCGAGTGTTTTGCCGGCGGCACCGCCACGTTCTTGATCATGGGCCCAGGCTGCACCAGGGCCTGCCCCTATTGCGACATCGACTTTGACCGCACGGTCAGGCCGCTGGATGCCAGCGAGCCTGGACGCCTGGGTGAGGCGGTGGCGCGATTGGGCCTGCGCCATGTGGTGATCACATCGGTCAACCGAGATGATTTGGCCGATGGGGGTGCCGGCCATTTCGTCGCCTGCGTCAACGCCGTGCGGCAGCGCTCTGCCGGGACAACGATTGAATTGCTGATTCCTGATTTCTGTGGTATCTGGGCTGCATTGGAAGCCGTGATGGAGGCCGCACCTGAGGTCCTAAATCACAACATCGAAACGGTGCCGAGCCTCTACCGCACGGCCAGGCCGCAAGCAAATTATACCCGTTCGCTTGAACTCCTGCAAAGGGTGCACCAGGGCTGGCCCCGTACTTATACAAAGTCTGGTCTGATGGTGGGACTGGGAGAAACCGACGCGCAGGTGATGGAGGTGCTTGCTGACCTGCGACGCCATTCGGTAGATATCGTGACTATCGGCCAATATCTCTCCCCAGGTCCCAAGCATTTACCGGTTGACCGGTTCGTGAGCCCTGAACAATTTGATGCCTATCGGCACCACGGTGAGCATGCGCTTGGCTTCTTACAAGTTGTCAGTACCCCATTGACCCGCAGCAGCTATCACGCCGGTGAGGTTCAAGTTCTCATGCAGCAAAATCCCCGCTGAACCAGAAGCCCAGCGGGGCCGTTTTGGGGATGGAGGGCGGCGGCGGCCGTTAAACCACCACGGGCTCAAGGGTGGCTAAACCGACTAAGGCTTTCTCACTGGGGGGCACGATTACCTTGAAACGGGTTTTCCAATTCGCCCAGTCCGCCAGGATCGTGGCCGCCCTGGCACTGCCGGTGTGGGCCAAATGGGCTTCAAGCAGGGGTTTCAGCAGGTCCTCCTGTTCAGGGGTGCTGAGGGGGTGAAGACTAACCGTGCCGGGATTGAGGCGTTGCTGGACCCCTTCGGCTTCATCCAGCAGGAACGCCACACCGCCAGTCATGCCCGCAGCGACATTGCGGCCGGTGGTGCCCAACACAACGACAACCCCTCCGGTCATGTATTCGCAGCAGTGGTCCCCGGCCCCCTCAACCACGGTGCGGGCGCCACTGTTCCGCACCGCAAACCGCTCACCGGCGCGGCCGAGGGCAAATAGTTCACCACCGGTGGCACCGTAAAGGCAGGTATTGCCGAGGATGACTTTTTCGCCTGGGTGGGTGCAGGTGGGAGGGGGAATCACCGTGAGCCGACCTCCGTTAATTCCCTTGCCGACATAGTCGTTGGCGTCACCGATGAGGCGCAGGTTCAGGCCCTTCAACAGAAAAGCCCCAAAACTCTGTCCAGCAGCACCCTCGAACTGAAGATTGATCTCACCACCGAAGCCCGCATTGCCGTATCGCTCGGCAATTTCGCCGGCCAGCCGGGCTCCCACGCTGCGGTCGGTGTTGAGGATTGTCATAGTTCGCTGTAGTTGCCCGTGGCCCTCGATGGCCTCCATGACGGCGGCATCAGCAAGGAGTTGATCCTCGAGAATCACCCCATTGCCGTGGGCGTCCGCATCGTGTTTCAGCCAGGTACGGTCCTTGGCTTGGGGGATTGGGGTCAGCAGGCAGCTGAGGTCCAGCCGGCTGGTTTTGATCAGCTTGACTGACCTGGGACGCAGCAGTTCGGTGCGGCCAATCAAATCTTCGAGACGGGCTACGCCGAGCACGCTGAGAAGTTGACGAACCTCCTGGGCGACAAAAAGAAAGAAATTGACCACATGATCTGGTAGGCCTGTGAACCGCTTACGCAGAGATTCTTTCTGAGTGGCTATTCCAACTGGGCAGTTGTTAGTGTGGCAAACCCTGGCCATGATGCAGCCCTCGGCAATCATGGCTACTGAGCCAAAACCGTATTCTTCGGCGCCAAGTAGGGCCGCCATCAGCACATCCCAGCCGGTTTTGAGACCGCCATCGGCTCGCAGCAGCACCCGATGCCGAAGTCCGTTGACCAGCAAACTGCGATGGACCTCGCTTAGCCCTAGCTCCCAGGGGCTGCCGGCATGTTTGATCGAGCTCAGGGGTGAGGCCCCTGTTCCACCATCGTGACCGGAGATTTGGATGACATCGGCATTGGCTTTGGCAACGCCGGCGGCAATCGTGCCGATGCCGATTTCAGCAACCAGCTTCACTGAAACCTTTGCCTTGGGATGCACCTGGTGCAGGTCATGGATCAGCTGGGCCAGATCTTCAATCGAATAAATGTCGTGGTGGGGAGGAGGCGATATCAGGGCCACCCCTGGTTTGCTATTGCGAAGCCAGGCGATATAGGCATCTACCTTGGGCCCCGGTAATTGGCCCCCTTCCCCCGGTTTGGCCCCCTGGGCAACCTTGATCTCCAGCTGCTTGCCACTGCGTAGATATGCCGGGGTCACACCAAAACGACCGGAGGCAATTTGCTTGATTGCTGAGCAGGCGCTGTCGCCATTGCGCAGGCCAGAGATGCCGGGCAACGTTGCCGACCGGCCCTCGGCATCGACATCGTGGAGAGGGTGGTAGCGGGCAGGATCTTCGCCCCCTTCGCCGCTGTTGCTCTTGCCGCCGATGCGGTTCATGGCTACAGCGAGCACCTCGTGCGCCTCTCGGGATAGGGCACCGAGGCTCATGCCGCCTGTGCAAAAGCGGGAGCAGATGCTTTCGATACTCTCCACCTCGTCTAGCGGCAATGGGGTTGGAGCAGGCCTGAGTTCCAGCAGATCCCGCAGGGCCGTGACCGGTCGATGTTCAAGGAGTTGGCGATAGGTGTTGAAGTGGTCGTAACCCGGACCCGCTGCCACGGCGGCATGGAGGGCCTTGGCCATTTCGGGGCTGTTGAGGTGGAATTCACCACCGCTTCGGTACTGCACAAAACCCATGAACTCCAGCTTGGTGCGGTTGAGTTCGGGATAGGCCTTGCTGTGAAAGGCGATGGTTTCGCTGGCTAGTTCTTGTAGGCTGAGTCCAGCCACCCGGCTGGTTGTGCCAGTAAAGGCCAGATCAATCACATCGGCGCCAATACCAATCGCCTCGAAAATTTGGGCCCCATGATAGCTCGCCAGCATCGAAATACCGATTTTGGAGAGAATTTTGCGCAGACCATCCTCTAGGGCCTGGCGCACGTTTTGTTGGACCTTGATGGGTGTAAGGGCAGGCAACTTGCCCCTTTCGATTAGGGATTGGGTCTTGGGATGGGCGAGCCAGTGACGGCTGGTTTCCCAGGCCATCCAGGGGCAGACCGCACTGGCGCCATAGCCGATCAGGCAGGCCAGATGGTGGGTGGTCCAGCACTGGCCGGTTTCGATCACGATGGAGGCCTGCAGGCGCAGGCCAAGTCTCAATAGGTGGTGGTGGACAGCCCCGATGGCCAAGAGGGGTGGTATTGCCATGGAGGCAGGGCCGATGCCACCGCTGCAGCGATCGGAGAGGAGCAGTATCTGGCTGTCGGTGCGAACAGCCGCCTCCGCCTCAAAGCAGAGACGTCCCAACGCTGCTTCCAGGCCCGACGGACCCTCCTCCACCGCCAACAGGGTCGAGAGGGACGTCAGGCGCAGACCGTTGGAGCCGAGGCTCTGCAATTCAGCTTCGTTGAGGACGGGGCTGGCCAGATGCAATACGGCGGCTCCGGCGGCGTCCGGTCGTAAGGCGGATCCGCGCCGACCCAGATGCATCTCCAAACCCATAACCAGTTTTTCGCGCAACGAATCAATTGGAGGATTGGTGACCTGGGCAAAGCGTTGTTTGAAATAGTCGTAGAGGAGATGGGGCTTGCTGGAGAGAATCGCCAGGGGGATGTCATCACCCATGCAATAGGTGGGTTCTTTGCCCGCGCCGGCCATGTCATCCATCACAAGCTCTAAATCTTCAGCAGTGAAGCCGAAGGCGGTCTGCTGTTGAAGAAGTTCGAGATCGCTGAGAATGGTTTTTTCTTGCCAGACTCCAGCGGCCAACTCGCGACGATGTTCCGATAGCCAATTGCTATAGGGATGGCGGCGGGCCGCTTCTTCCTTGACATCCCAGTTACGCAGAATGCGATGGTGGATGAGATCCACGGCCAGCATCTGCCCAGGACCCAATCGTCCTTTCTCGAGAATTCGATCTTCTTCAAGTTCGACTACACCGGTTTCTGAACCCATCACCACATAGCCATCACTGGTGATGCAGTAGCGGGCCGGCCGTAGGCCATTGCGATCGAGAGTGGCCCCTACCGTTTTGCCATCACTGAAGACAAGCAGGGCAGGGCCATCCCAGGGTTCTTGCAGGCAAGCGTTGTATTCGTAGAAGGCCTTGATCTCGGGTCGATCTTCTAGTTCAGGTTGATCTCGGAAAGCTTCGGGAACGAGGGTGAGCAGGCTGTCAGTGATGGGTCTACCACTGCGCACCATTAGCTCAAGGGTCGCATCAAGGTTGGCCGAATCGCTGAAATCTGGATTAACCAATGGCCTCAGGTCACTTGCAGCTTCACCCCAAACCGCTTCGAGATTGGCTTCTGCCGCACTGGCCCAGTTGATGTTGCCTAGCAAAGTATTGATTTCACCGTTGTGGCCCAGCAATCGCATGGGTTGGGCCAGGGGCCAGCGGGGCAGCGTGTTGGTACTGAAACGCCTGTGGTAAACGGCGAAATGCACCGCAAAGCGCTCATCTCGCAAGTCGGCGTAAAAGAGATCGAGCACCGCCGAACGGACCATGCCCTTGTAGACGATGGTACGGGAACTGATAGAGGCAAAATAGAGGTCGGCCCCCTCGGCGCCAAGCTGTTCGCGGGTCCGGTCCACGGCCCGGCGTCGCAGTCGGAAGAGCAGGGCTTCGACCGCGTCAACCTCCTCGCTGACCTCGTTTTTGGCCTGGGGTTCCAGCAGCAACCATTGCTCAATGGCTGGGGCCGACTGGCGGGCCATGGGGCCCAACACGGTGGGGTCTACCGGCACCGGCCGCCAGCCCAGGCTCACCAGGCCCAGTCGGGTCGCTTCCTGTTCGCAGAGCAGGCGGACCGTTTCGCGCTGGGCAGGATCCTGGGGCAGAAAGACCATCCCTAGACCCCTGACGCCTTGGCCCGGGTGGGTGGCTGCCGGCCAGACAGCCTCCAGCAGTCCCCAGGGAATGGCGCTGAGAATGCCCGCGCCGTCGCCGGAATCACCGTCACCACCGCAACCGCCGCGATGTTCCATGCACCTGAGGCCCTGCAGGGCCTGTTGCAACACCCAGTGGCTGGGTTCCCCTTGAAGATGGGCCAGGAAGCCCACCCCGCAGGCATCCTTTTCGCCAACCACCGCCTCCGGGGCGACACTGTCGCGATGGGGCCAAACGGGAGGGGTGCGAAGGGACATGGCCGGGGGGACAGGCGGCGGATTCTGGGCCCGACAGGGTCGGGGTGGCCTCGCATTAAGTGAGGCGGTGATTTTTTCAGCTGGGAGTACGAACTCCCCTCTGAACAGAGTTCGGATCCTAGGGATCCGTTCTCCCGCACACTGATCAGGGCTAACTTTCTCGCCATCGCTCTTGATGCGCTTAAGAGAGGATCGGTCGATGGCAATACGCACCTGGCGGATCGGCGCCACCGTGGTCCTGGCGGGCGGTCTTCTGCCTGTGCAGGCGGCCCCTCCGCCTTTACCGCCGCTTCCGGCGGCCCTGCCTGAGGGGCGTGCCCTGACCGTGCCTGCGGCGCCGGTCGGCCTTGATTGGCCCCGGGCGCTGGCAGGCGAACGCCGGGGTGACCAGATCCTGATCAACGGCAGGCCGCTGCGGGTCGCCTGGATCTGGCGCCCTGGGGTCGAAGGCGGGCGCCCCCAGATCTGGTTGCCCCTCGACGTTCTCCAGGGTCAGCTGGGGTTTGCCAGCCATGGTCGCCCCGATGGTGGCCTCGACCTGCAGTGGTTCGGCACGACCTTGCCAGTGCCAAGGCAGGCCCAGCTTTCCTTGGCGGATGAGGTGGGGGTCGATGCGGCCCCGTTTCTGGAGGCGGCTGGGGTTCGCGTGACGTTGGCTGGACCCCAGTTGCAGCTGGCTCTCCAAGGGGCACGGTTGTTGCGGGTGCGTCGCAGTGCTGCCCCAGCAGGCAGCACTCGTTTTGTGCTGGACCTGAGTGGACCCCTGTTGGTTCGCCAGAGCGAAGCCAGCCTGCAGATCGCTCTGCAGCCGGGGCTGGGTGCTGAAGAACGCTTGCGGGCCAGCGGCCTGGGAGCCCGGGCGGTTGGCGATGATCTGTTGCTGGCCGCCCCTGGCGGCCGCTCGCTGCGGCAGGTTTTCAGCCTTGGTGCTCCCGCCCGCCTGGTGATCGACTGGGCCGATGGCCCCGTTGGCGGGGGTGCCCCTGGGGATGGGGGCGTCGATGGGGCGTCCCCAGTGGCTTTGGATCGACGTCTGCAATCCCTACTGGGGACCCAACTTCAATGGGATCGGCAGGTAAGGGTTCTGGATGGGCGCCGCGTGCGACTCAACGCCGTCCGCCTCGATCCCCGCTTCGGTCCCGTTGGCTTGCGACCCCTCAGCCGAGGGGGTGGGATGGAGGGGCTGAGCCTGCTGCCCCAGTTGGCCCGTCGCTACGACGCTGTTGTGGCCATCAATGGAGGTTTCTTCAATCGGGTCCGTCGCTTGCCCCTCGGGGCCATCAAGGATCAGGGGCGTTGGCTGTCAGGGCCGATCCTGAATCGCGGTGTGGTGGCCTGGGATCCCCGTCGGCTGCCTCGCTTCGGCAGGTTGCAGTTGCAGGAATGGGTGGGCGATCCCCGAGGGCCATCGGTGGTGCTGCAAACCCTCAACAGTGGCTACGTCCAGCGGGGTCTTTCCCGTTACACGGCCGATTGGGGACCGGTTTATCGTCCCCTCAGCGGCCATGAAGCTGCGGTGTTGGTCCGTCAGGGCCTTGTGGTTCAACGGTTGGAACCGGGGACCTTGGTGGATGGTGTGCAACTGGGTCCGCTCGACACGCTCCTGGTCGCCAGGGGCAGGCCGTTGCCCTGGCGCGAGGGCGATCGGTTGACGATCATCAGCCGGCCGAATTCCGACTTGGGCTTGGCAACCAATGTCATTGGCGGTGGGCCTTTGCTGCTTCAGCAAGGCCAGCTGGTGCTGGATGGGCAAGCCGAGGGTTTTAGTGCCGCCTTCCTCTCCCAGGGGGCCCCGCGCACGGTGATCGGTAGTGATGGCCGCCTGCTTTGGCTGGTTACTTTGGAAGGAGTTGATGACAGTGGCCCCACCCTGGGGGAGGCGGCACGCCTGCTGCAGGCCATGGGGCTCCAGGAGGCCCTCAACCTCGATGGGGGGAGCTCCCCCGGGCTGGTGATGGGCGGCACCCAGACCGGCCGGGGGCGGGGGGTGACGGCGGCTGTTCACAACGGTCTTGGATTGGTGCCCTTGGAGCCGGATCGTGCCCCGCCGAATGGTTCCTGAGGCTGCGTACTGCCAGATTGGAGAGCCGAAACCTGAACATCGTGCCCCGGGGCCACAGTCTGCGCATCACCTCCGCCGCCGCCGCCGAACTTTGTCGCCAGGCCGCTGTGGCCGGTACGCCAGGGTTAATGCATCTCGATCTGCTTGAAGGCCGTTGCGCCACCTGGACCATTCGCTTGCGGCCCGGCCATTTCGCCGGCATTCCCCTGGCCAGGGCTGATGGCATCACCCTCTATGCCCCGGCTGATCAAGTAGCCCTCCTCAACGGCTTGCGGCTCGATTACCGAGGCGATCTCAGCGGCGGTGGCTTTTTGGTGCGATCCGGAGAGGGGGTGAGCGGCTGTGCCTGTGGGGCTTCCTTTGATCGAACCGGAGTTCGCGGGCCCACGGGGTCGTAGGGTGTCGGATTGTCGAAAACGGTCGGACGTCCGACCACTGTCCTCCGAGCAGCACTCCGGCCCTCGATGCCCACGATTCAGCAGCTGATCCGCACCGAACGGCAGCGTCTCACCCGCAAAACCAAGTCGCCGGCCCTGCGCGCCTGCCCGGAACGCCGTGGCGTCTGCACCCGTGTGTACACCTCAACTCCCAAAAAGCCGAATTCGGCCCTGCGCAAAGTGGCACGGGTCCGCCTCACCTCAGGATTTGAGGTGACGGCATACATCCCAGGCATCGGCCACAATCTGCAGGAGCACTCTGTTGTGCTCATTCGCGGTGGTCGGGTCAAGGATCTCCCGGGGGTTCGCTATCACATCATCCGCGGCACCCTAGACACCTCTGGTGTCAAGGACAGGCGCCAATCCCGTTCGAAGTACGGCGCCAAAACCCCAAAGTCCTGAACTCCATTCCCCGGGTGTAAGCAGCGCGCGGTCCCGCCGCGACTCTCAGCAACCGCCCGCTCCCTCGCCCGTTTCTCCAACCCGCCCCCATGTCCCGCCGCAACGCCGCCGAAAAGCGACCTGTCCTGCCGGATCCACAGTTCAACAGCCGTCTGGCCTCGATGATCGTGGCCAGGCTGATGAAGCACGGCAAGAAATCCACAGCCCAGAGAATCCTTTCGGATGCTTTCTCGCTGATCAACGACCGCACCGGATCCGATCCCCTCGAATTATTCGAGACTGCAGTTCGCAACGCGACCCCCCTTGTTGAGGTACGAGCCCGCCGGGTCGGTGGCGCCACCTATCAGGTGCCCATGGAGGTCCGACAGGAGCGGGGGACTGCGATGGCCTTGCGATGGTTGGTCAACTTCTCCCGTGCCCGTAACGGCCGCAGCATGGCCCAGAAGCTGGCCGGTGAACTGATGGATGCCGCCAATGAGGCCGGCAGTGCTGTCCGCAAGCGTGAGGAAACCCACAAGATGGCCGAAGCCAATAAGGCTTTCGCCCACTACCGCTACTGATCATGTAGCCCGAAAAATCTGGAGTCAGGGCTCTCCAGATTTTGCTCCCTACAGCTGGTCTGTAGATTGATGCCCGCTTTTTTCTCGACCCCACCTCGGAGACGACCCCCGTGGCCCGCGCCTACCCTCTGGACAGAGTTAGAAATATCGGTATTGCCGCGCATATTGATGCGGGCAAGACCACGACGACAGAACGGATCCTTTTCTATTCTGGAGTAGTCCACAAGATGGGTGAGGTGCACGATGGTGCCGCCGTCACGGATTGGATGGAGCAGGAACGAGAGCGAGGCATCACCATCACGGCTGCGGCCATTTCCACAAGTTGGAAAGATAATCGCATCAATATCATCGACACTCCTGGTCACGTCGATTTCACCATTGAAGTCGAACGCTCCATGCGGGTGCTGGATGGGGTAATCGCGGTGTTTTGTGCTGTAGGCGGAGTCCAGCCCCAGTCCGAGACGGTCTGGCGACAAGCGGATCGCTACAACGTCCCGAGGATCGTGTTCGTCAACAAGATGGATCGCACCGGGGCAAATTTCCTCAAGGTCTATGAGCAAATTAAGGATCGACTTAAGGCGAATGCCGCTCCGATCCAGTTGCCTATTGGTGCTGAAGGGGAATTGAAGGGCATTGTTGACTTGGTTCGCAACAAGGCTTTTGTTTATACCAACGATCTTGGTACCGATATTCTTGAACAGCCCATTCCTTACGATATGGTGGAAGAGGTGGATAAGTGGCGTGCCAAGTTAATGGAGACTGTTGCCGAAAGTGATGAGGAACTGGTTGATGCCTATCTCGAAAATGGTGAGTTAACCGAAGCGCAACTCATCAAGGGAATTCGTCAAGGTGTAGTCAAGCACGGCTTGGTGCCCGTCCTTTGTGGCTCGGCCTTTAAGAACAAGGGAGTTCAACTTGTTCTTGATGCTGTGGTCGATTATCTACCAGCACCGGTTGATGTGCCGCCGATTACGGGACTCCTGCCTGACGGCACCGAGTCGACCCGTCCCTGTGACGACAGTGCTCCGTTTAGTGCCTTGGCCTTCAAAGTGATGGCCGACCCTTACGGCAAACTTACCTTTGTGCGCATGTATAGCGGCATACTCCAAAAAGGAAGCTATGTCATGAACTCCACCAAAGATAAGAAAGAGAGGATTTCTCGGCTTATTTTGTTGAAGGCTGATGACCGTGAAGAGGTCGATGAGCTGCGTGCCGGTGATTTGGGAGCGGTGTTGGGCCTGAAGGACACCACGACCGGGGATACTCTTTGTGTCGATTCTGACCCGATCATCCTTGAATCTCTTTATATCCCCGACCCTGTTATCTCCGTTGCGGTTGAGCCTAAGACCAAGGGTGACATGGAGAAATTATCTAAGGCACTCCAATCTCTTGCCGAGGAAGATCCTACTTTCCGAGTTTCGACAAATCCCGAAACAAGTCAGACAGTAATCGCGGGTATGGGTGAACTTCACCTGGAAATTCTCGTTGATCGGATGTTGAGGGAGTTTAAGGTTGAGGCCAATATTGGTGCCCCCCAGGTTTCCTATCGTGAAACGATTCGCAGTAGTTCTAAAGGTGAGGGCAAGTTTGCCCGCCAAACTGGCGGTAAAGGCCAATATGGCCATGTGGTTATTGAGATGGAACCAGGCGAGCCAGGTTCAGGATTTGAGTTTGTCAACAAAATTGTCGGAGGCATCGTTCCCAAGGAATACATCGGTCCCGCCGAAGCCGGCATGAAAGAAACCTGCCAATCCGGTGTGATTGCTGGGTTCCCCATGATTGATGTCAAGGTCACCATGATCGACGGGTCTTACCACGACGTAGACTCATCGGAAATGGCGTTTAAAATCGCCGGCTCCATGGCCTTCAAAGATGGTGTCAAGAAGTGCAATCCTGTTCTGCTTGAGCCGATGATGAAGGTCGAAGTGGAGGTGCCTGAGGATTATCTCGGCTCGGTCATCGGAGATCTTTCCTCCCGTCGTGGCCAGGTTGAAGGGCAGTCCGTTGAAAACGGTCAATCCAAAGTGCAGACCAAGGTTCCCTTGGCCGAGATGTTCGGCTACGCAACCCAGCTCCGATCCATGACCCAGGGTCGGGGTATCTTCTCGATGGAGTTCAGCCACTACGAGGAAGTTCCTCGCAATGTTGCTGAAGCCATCATCTCCAAGAATCAGGGCAATTCCTGATCTTCATTCCCAACCCAAAACTCCACCCCTCGATTCTTTCCTTCCATGGCACGCGAGAAGTTCGAAAGGAATAAGCCACACGTCAACATTGGCACCATTGGCCATGTTGACCACGGCAAGACCACTCTCACCGCGGCGATCACCAACGTCCTCGCATCCCAAGGCATGGCCAAGGCCCAAGCCTACGATGAAATCGATGGTGCTCCGGAAGAGAAAGAGCGTGGTATCACCATCAACACCGCTCACGTCGAATACGAAACCGAAAAGCGCCACTATGCCCACGTGGATTGCCCAGGCCACGCGGACTATGTCAAAAACATGATTACGGGCGCGGCCCAAATGGATGGCGCCATTCTCGTAGTCGCAGCCACGGACGGCCCGATGGCCCAAACCAAGGAACATATCCTGCTGGCCAAACAGGTGGGTGTTCCGGCATTGGTTGTGTTCCTCAACAAGAAGGACATGGTCGATGACGAGGAAATTCTTGAATTGGTCGAACTGGAAATGCGCGAGCTGCTCAGCAGCTACGATTTTCCTGGCGATGATATCCCCGTTGTGGCTGGTTCTGCTCTCAAGGCACTTGAATATATTCAAGCTGGGAACAAGGCCGTACGTGGAGAAGACGAATGGGTCGATAAGATCCTTGATTTGATGGATGCTGTTGATGAGGCGATTCCCCAGCCGGAGCGCGAAATCGACAAGCCCTTCTTGATGGCAATTGAGGATGTTTTTTCGATCACAGGCCGGGGCACAGTGGCTACTGGCCGCATTGAGCGTGGCAAGGTAAAGGTCGGCGAAACCGTTCAGGTTGTCGGTATTCGTGACACCCGTGAAACCACAGTGACTGGGGTGGAGATGTTCCGCAAGCTTCTCGACGAAGGCTTGGCAGGAGACAACGTTGGTCTTTTGCTTCGCGGCATCCAGAAGGAAGACATTGAACGCGGCATGGTTTTGGTCAAGCCAAACTCCATTAAGCCCCACACCAAATTCGAAGGCGAAGTTTATGTTCTTAAGAAAGAAGAAGGTGGTCGCCACACTCCTTTCTTTGCTGGCTATCGTCCCCAGTTTTACATCCGTACTACGGATGTAACCGGTCAAATCACAGCCTTCACCGCAGACGATGGCAGCAACGTTGAGATGGTCATGCCCGGTGACCGCATCAAGATGAGTGCAGAGTTAATCTGCCCAGTGGCCATCGAACAAGGCATGCGCTTCGCTATTCGCGAAGGTGGTCGTACGATCGGTGCCGGTGTTGTCTCCAAGATCGTTCTCTGAGTCGGTATGGACTGACTAGGTGGAAATCACCTAGTCAGTTAACTTTGTTGGAAGCAGACTCAATTTTTAGTCTGACTCCAATTTAAAGCAACTAGAAAATCCATTCACTTTAGTGCACTGCACTTTTTCACCTGATGACGAGTTCCATTCCCCAACAGAAGATTCGTATTCGCCTCAAAGCATTTGATCGCAGAATGCTTGATCTCTCTTGTGAAAAGATCATCGAGACGGCTGATCATACTGCCGCCACTGCAATCGGTCCGATTCCGCTGCCAACTAGGCGCAGAATCTATTGTGTTCTGCGCTCTCCACACGTAGATAAAGATTCCCGGGAGCATTTCGAAACTCGCACCCATCGTCGTATCATTGATATTTATAGCCCGAGTTCCAAGACTATTGATGCCCTCATGAAGCTTGATTTACCCAGTGGTGTGGATATTGAGGTCAAGCTTTAATGCCAAGGCCTGTCTCTGAATCAAGCATCCCCATCCCTGGATTGGTTTTGAGACGACGGTTGGGCGCAGCTAGCTCTCTGATCGCCTTGCCATGATCGAAAGCTCCTGCGGCTCTCTGTTCTGACTAGGATTAAGAAGCTGTTGCATCCCTGCCGCCCATTTCTTCTATTATTTTTACCGTGAGTGCCCCTACGGCTGCCTTGAATTTCACCCATCCGCTGGTCCTTGGGCTCAGCCGTAAAGCGTGACCGAATTAGCCGTAAGGGAACTGCCGCTTTTCCCCCTGCCCGATGTGGTGCTTTTCCCTCAGGAGGTGCTACCACTACATATCTTTGAGTCGCGTTATCGCATGATGTTGCGAACGGTCATGGCTGAAGATCGTCGTTTTGGCGTGGTTCGTTGGGACCCCCAGCGTCAAAAGATGGCAGAAGTGGGCTGTTGTGCCGAGATTCTTCATTGGCAGTCCCAAGAAGATGACCGCAGCAACATTGTTACTATGGGACAACAGCGTTTTCGTATTCTAAGCATTTTGCGTGAGACCCCCTATCGCGTGGCGATGGTGAGTTGGATTGAAGATGATATCTCAGATTCCCGCGACGAGTTAGTTACTCTTACCGGCAATGTCAGTAAAGCCCTAAAGGATGTGGTTGAGTTGACTGGCAAATTGATTGGTAAACCAGCGATTCTTCCTGCTGATCTTCCTGATCTTCCCCGGGAACTGTCCTACTGGATCGGCGCTCACCTGGGTGGGCCAGTGGCCGATCACCAGCAGGCCTTATTAGAGATCACCGACACGGGAGCGCGGCTGAGGCAAGAATATGAACTTCTTGATCAGACTCGCCGGCAGCTAGCGGCAAGAACTGTCCTGAAAGATACCTTTGATTTCGCTGATCCCCATACTGATTCCGACGATTTGAATAAGGGCGAATTCTGAAATGCCATTGCATAGCCTGGTTGGGTCCTTGGGCTTGGCTTTATTGTTTTCTGTTAGAGTTATACTTGTTGTTCGTTTTTGGCTGGCCTCAAATCGTAGCTACCAGGGCTCAAATAGCGTTGCCGAAGCCTATGATCGCTGGACAGAAGATGCCCTATTGGAGCGACTTTGGGGCGACCATGTACACCTTGGCTATTATGGCAACCCTCCCAAAACCCGTGATTTTCGTTTAGCCAAAGATGACTTCGTCCATGAGCTGGTGCGTTGGAGCGGCCTTGATCGCTTGCCCCCAGGTAGTCGCATCTTGGATGTGGGATGCGGTATTGGCGGTAGTGCCAGGCTTCTGGCCAGTCACTATGGTTTTGATGTGCTTGCAATCAGTATAAGTCCGGCCCAAATTGCCCGGGCTCGCGCCCTAACCCCCCCGGAATTGGCGGGCCATTGTCAGTTTGAGGTCATGGATGCCTTGGCGCTTGATTTACCGGATCGGAGCTTTGATGCAGTCTGGAGCGTGGAGGCCGCACCCCACATGCCCGATAAACAGCGTTATGTAGATGAATTGCTGCGCATGCTGCGGCCCCACGGCCGATTGGCGATGGCGGATTGGAATCGCCGCGATCCAGCCGACCGGCCGATGGATCGCTTGGAAAGCTGGGTGATGCGCCAGTTACTGGACCAATGGGCCCACCCTGAATTTGCCAGCATCGCTGCTATGGGACACGATTTCGATTGCAGTCCATGGGCAGAGGGTTTACAGGTTGAGAGCGCTAACTGGACCGTAGCCACGGTGCCTTCTTGGCGGGACTCGATTCTCGAAGGCTTCAGGAGACCCGCCGTCGTTTTAGGGCTAGGGCCAAAGGCGGTTTTGCAGGGCCTCCGCGAAACCCCGACTTTGCTATTAATGGACTGGGCTTTTCGCCATGGTTTGATGCACTTCGGTGTCTTTCGTGGCCAAAAGCCATAGGTTTGTAGCTGGACCTTTTTTTAGTTATTAGCAGCGTTGTTGCTCCCTTCCTGCGGTTGAACCACCGTTAAGGGATAGACTCCGAAGAGGATCAGTTTTTCACAGTGGGGCCTTAACTCGGCCATGGCGCGATCCAGGGGTGCCATGCCTTGGCTGAGGTCAAGATCGACAAAGAAGATGTATTCGCCCATGGACCGCTTGGAGGGGCGGGACTCGATGCGGCTCATGTTCAGGCCTTCGCCGGCGAAGCAAGTCAGGGCTTCGAGCAGGGCACCGGGGCGGTTGGCATTGAGCGAAAAAGCCAAACTGGCATGGGGCCCACTACCAGCCTCAAGGGGTTGACGGCGCAACAGCAGAAAGCGCGTGCAATTGCCAACCACGTCGTTGATGGGATAGGCGATCACCTCCAGCCCATGTTCCTGGGCGGCTGCCAATGAGGCGATGGCGGCACGGAAGCGGCTGCCGCGGACCATACGGGCTGCTTCGGCGGTGGAGCTGGTGGGTAACTGCAGGGCCCCGCCCAGATTCTCGGCCAACCATTGGGGGCACTGGGCCAGGGCTTGGGGGTGGGAGAGCACCTCACTGATGCCTTCTAGGGGGCCACTGCCCAGCAGGGCGTGGCGGATCGGCAGGACTAGGCCATGGCAGATGACCAGTTCGGGGTACTGCCAGAGGGCATCCAGGCAGCTGGTGACCCCCCCCTCGACGGAATTCTCCACTGGAACCACCGCCGCCTCACAGTCCCCCTCGGCCAAGGCGCGAATCACCGCCTGGATACCTGGTTGGGGAATCAATGTGGCCTCAAGCCCTGCAAGCGCAGCGAGTTGGGTCGCTGCCTGTTCGCCGTAGGTGCCAACGGGGCCGAGGTAGGCGAGGCGCATGGCCGGTGGAGAGCGGGTCGATAGGATCATGCCTGCCGGTCCGCTGTCCATGGCCGTCGCGTTCAGCGCTCGACAGCAGCTCCGTTTGCCAGTCAACGAGCATGCGGACTATCTGCGGGCCTACCTCAACGATGAACGTCGGGTGGTGGAGGCCTTGTTGGATCCGACCCAACTGGAGATTCTCGGTCCGGGCCACTACCGATATCACGTCACACGGGTGCAGTTGTTCCATCTGCAGATCCAGCCGGTGGTCGAGATTCAGGCCCGCCAGCATCAAGGCCGACTCGAACTGGATTCCCTCCACTGTCAGCTTGAGGGTCTTGGCCTTGTGGAGGACTTCCAGCTGCAGCTCAACTCGTGGTTGGTGGCCGGTCCTGGCGGCCTTGAAGGCGAAGCGGCCCTGGCGGTCAGCGGCCGGCAGCCGGCCCTGCTTGGTTTGATCCCCCAACGGTTGCTGGAGGCCACGGGCCGTACCCTGCTCAACGGCATCTTGGCCAATATCCGCCATCGGGTCAGTCAGCAACTGGTGGACGATTTCCAGCAGTGGTGTCGCTCGGGGCAGGGCGATAGGCCCTTGGTGATCCCCCTGCCGCCCGCTTGAAGGGTTTGGGGCTTGGCTCTGGTGGGTCGCGGGCCTCAGTGCAGGAAGCTTTGGCGATGGAGGGGAGTGGCTCCCAGGCTGGCGAGGGCTTGACGGTGCTGGGCGGTGCCATAGCCGGCATGGCGTTCGAGCCCGTAACCGGGAAAGCGCACGGCCAGGCGACGCAGCAGGGCATCCCTTTCTTGCTTGGCCACGACACTGGCAGCCGAGATGGCGGCGCAGTGGAGATCCCCTTTGATGATTGAACGCTGGGGCCCCTGCCAGCCCCTTAATGGCAGCACCCCATCGATGAGAACCAGCTCGGGTGCAATTGAAAGTCGTTGCAGGGCGCGGATCATGGCCGATTCGGTGGCGGCGCGAATGCCATGGCGATCGATCTCCGCGGCGCTGGCCTGGCCCAGCGCCCAGCTCAGGGCTTGGCGGCGCAGCAGGGGAACCAACGCGGCCCTGGCCCTGGCCGTGAGCCGTTTGCTATCGGTGAGGCCGGCCTTTTGGAGGATCGGCAGGGCTTGGGGGGGCAGGATGACCGCCGCCGCAAAGACAGGACCAAAGAGGGATCCACGGCCCACTTCATCGACTCCGGCGCAAACGGCCGGATTGCGACCACCCCAGAGATCCGTCACCGGCCGGTTGGGTTGTTAGAGAGTCGCTGAAGAGCGCCGCCGCCGCCGCCGGGATTCATCGCCACCCTCCTCTGGGTTTGCGGCCGGCGGGGCTTGGTTGTTGACGGGCAGAGGCGTAGTTAGGGGGGGTAGCTCAAGCAAGGCAGGGAAGGTCGGCAAGATCGGGATCGCGATCAGTTCCTGGCGCTCTTCCTTGGCGTCCATCACGGCAGTAAGGCTTGCGAGCGGCTCGTCAACACTGGCCGTTTCGCTGCCCCTTGCCTCGCCGCCCCGGCCGCGGCGGCGGCGGCGGGATCCGTTGCTCGCCAGTTGCGCTCTGGCCTCTTCTCGCACGGTCTCGGGATCAATTCCTGGCCTTGCCACCCGAACCAACAGATTGTCGGTGGCTGGGACTGGATCAAGCAGCAGGGCAGGACTGAAGCCCATCCAGCCAAATACCTGCTCCTGGGTCTCCTGCATCGGCACCACCAGGACGTCCGGTTCGCTGCGGCGGGAAGGGGCCGAATATGGGGAGGGAAGGGCACTTTCCTCTTGATCGTGCTCAGGCGCTGGTTGGGGCGTTGGCTCGCTGGTGGTGCCAAGGCCGAGCTCGGCCGCTGCCGTATCGCCTCTGCCACCGCGGCGACTGCGGCGACGGCCGCCGCTGCCGAGGTCGGCGGCAAGGGCAGGACTGGGAACCTCAGCGCGGGCGGAGGCGGCGGAGCGCACAACGCCCGGGAGGTTGGCAAGGGGTAGCAGCGTGTCTTTGCCGGGAAGCACGGCCACATGGCCAAGGCCGCCGCAGCTGGGGCAGGCCCGGCTAAACAGTTCGTAGATGTTTTGACCCTGGCGTTTGCGGGTCAGCTCCACCAAGCCCAGTTCGGTGAGTTGGGCGATCTGGGGGCGGGCCGCGTCATCATGGACTGCCTGGGTGAAGTGTTCGAGGAGTTGCAGTTGATCGCGCCGCGATTCCATGTCAATGAAATCGATCACCACAACACCGCCAATGTTGCGCAGCTTGAGCTGGCGAGAGATTTCTACGGCCGCCTCACAGTTGGTCCAAAGCACGGTTTCGCGGGCGTTGGCCGAACGGGTAAAGGAGCCAGAGTTGACATCAACGACCGTCAGGGCCTCGGTTGGTTCAATGATGATGTAGCCGCCGGAGGGCAGATCAACCCTGGGGCGCAGGGCATCACGGATGGCGGCATTGACCCGGAAGTGTTCAAGGATTTCGGTTGATTCCTGGAAACATTCGACGTCCAAGCTGGCCTGGTCAGGACCCAGGAAGGCATTGACCCGGGCCACCGCTTCGGGGCTCTCGACGACGACCCGGGTGACCTCCGGTTTATAGAGGTCCCGCAGCACCCGGTGCACGAAATCTTCATCACGGTTGAGCAGGACCGGAGGTGTCGCCGCCTCGGCAGCCAACTGAATGGCTTCCCATTGCCTCAGCAAGGTTTCGAGGTCGTCAATCAACAGCTCTTCACTCACCTCTTCAGCTTCCGTGCGGATCAGCAATCCCGCTCCGGGGGGCTTGATCAGAACGCCAAGGGCCCGCAGCCGATTGCGCTCGTTTTCGCCGACGATGCGCCGGGAGATATTGACACCCTGGCCCTGGGGCTGGAGCACGAGGAACCGGCCGGGCAGGGTCAAATTACCGGTGAGCCTTGGCCCCTTGGTGCCGGTTGGTTCCTTCATGACCTGCACCAGAACTTTCTGGCGAGGTTCAAGGAGCTCGGTGATGCCGGCGCCGCCCTTTTTGAGGCGCAGCGGGCCTAGGTCGGTGATGTGAATGAAGCCATTTTTCTCGCTCTCGCCGATATTGACGAAGGCAGCATCGATTCCAGGAAGGACATTTTCGACGGTGCCAAGATAGACATCACCAATCTGATAGCGGCCCTGGGCCACCACAAGTTCATCTACTCGGTCGTCGGTGAGCACGGCAGCGATGCGCAGGTGCTCGGCGATGACGATCTGTTGGGGCATAGAAGGGTCCGGGCTCAAGGAGCCCTGCCGGGGACAGGAGTGGGACAGATAGGGACAATGGGGGCCGCTGGGCAAGCGTTGCCTAAAAAAAGCAGCGTCGCTCAGGTAAGCCAGCCAGGCCTTGGCAAAAAATGAACTTCAAATAAACATTCCTGAAGAATCAGGTTGTTTGAATCAGACAAAAACAGTTGCCAGTTAGTCCCTGGTTGGGGTGGGCATCGGCCTCACCCTGAGTTGAGTAATGGCCGAACGCGCGTCGATGAAGGCGAGGAAATTCGTAGGTGCGCCTGATGAAAGGCATGGGCCAAACAGAAAATCCTGGACGGACAGGAGTCGGGGACGACCCCGCTGTTCCTTTCGCCGTCTTAGAAGCAACTTAGCACGGTGGCAGCAAGGGTCAGGGCCAGGCGGCGCGGCCGGTCGGAGCGCAGGGGCCGACGTAGCTGTTGGCCCAACCAGAGGCAGAGATGGTCGGGTTTGAGGCCCAGTCCCTGGGGCGTGATGGCGCTCTCCAGGGCGATATGCACCGGTGCCCCTGGCCCAACCTGCGCCGCTGCCCCAGTCGGTGAAACCAGGCGCAGGTCAAGCAACAGCTGCCTGTAATCCCGCTGCCGAGGCCTGCCCTTCTTGTCGGTGTCCTGCCATGGCAGCTCGGCGGCGGCCAGCAGGGCCGTGAGCGCCGCTTGCCACTGGCTGAGGCTGGGGGGAGGCAGGCCATCGACCACGGAGGCCTCAAACTGCCACAGGGCACCGGTGACCAGGGCCGAGAGGCTGGGGCCATCGAGGGCGACCTGTTGGGCCGAAAGCAACTGGAATTCGCTTGGTAATTGGCTCTGCAGGGCAGCCAGGGCCGCTTGGGGCTGCAGCGGGGCGATCAATTCCAAATCCAGCCATTCCCCCAGCCCTTCGCTGCCAAGCGGCAGGGGCTGGCCAAAATGGATGCGGGGCAAGGGGTGGAAGCCCCCCGTATGGCTGATGGGGATCTGGCTGCGGCGCAGGGCCCGCTCCAACAGGCGCAGGGTGTCGAGGTGGCCGATCAGGGCCAGGGAGCCGGTTTTACTGAACTGGAAGCGCAGCCGTTGGACCCGCGCTGGGGAGGGGGGCTTCTGGGGCAGGCGCGCGGGGATCGGCGGCGGCGGGATGGCGACGTTGTGGCCCAGGTCGGGCCCGCAGACGCCGCAATGGCTGCATCCCTCAAACGAGCAGTCCGGCACGGTGGCCGCCTCCAGGGCGCGGCCGAGGTCTTCGGCCAGCCAGCGCTTGCTCAGGCCCGTGTCGATGTGATCCCAGGGCAAGGGTTGGCGACAGAAGTGATCCAGGTCGGCGGCGGCCATGGCCTCGGCTGCCTGCCAGTCGCCCATCTCCAGGGCGCGATAACGGCCCTCCAGTCCGGCGGCGACGATGGCGCTGCGCCAGGCGCCATGGCTGCGTTCGGCCGATTCAAACCAGGCATCCAGCCCCGCCCCCGCCCGCCAGGCCGCTTCGATGACCGGGGCCAGGCGCCGGTCGCCCCTGCCGATGAAATCCTCCACGGCCGAGAGGCGCCGATCGGTGTAGTTGGTTTTGAGGCCCTGCAGGGGCCTGAGGGCTTGGCGCAGCAGCTGCTGGCGCCGCTCGAATTCAGCGCTGCTGACGCTGTGCCACTGGAAGGGGGTGTGGGGTTTGGGGGTGAAATTGCTGATGGTGAGGTTTAACTCCAATCGCCCCAGGTCGCGGCATTGCTCCTGCAGGCGCCGACAGGTTGCGGCAATTGCGAGGACATCGGCATCGGTTTCCCCCGGCAGGCCAATCATGAAATACAACTTGACCTTGCGGTAGCCGCTTTGCATCGCCGTGCGGATGCCCTGCAGCAGTTCGTCGTCGGTCAGGCCTTTGTTGACGATGTCGCGCAGGCGCTGGCTGCCGGCTTCGGGGGCGAAGGTGAGGCCGGCCCGACGGGTGCCGCCGAGGATGTGGGCAATATCGGCATCGAAGCGGTCGACCCGCTGGCTGGGCAGGGTGAGGCTGATGTTGTGGTCCGCCAGCCGGTTGCGCAATTCGACGCCAACGGCGGGCAGGGCCAGGTAGTCGGAGCAACTGAGCGACAGCAGGGAGAAATCGGCATAGCCGGTGCGTTTCATGCC
>CAMDWF010000002.1 GCA_945878795.1 Synechococcus sp. UW140 | reverse complement strand
CCGTCGCAGGGAATCGCCGCCAGCTTGAAGGCCTCCTCCGGGTTGCCCACGTTGATCAATAGGCGGGTGCGGGTGGGGGGCAGCTCCAGCAGCGATTGCTCGTCGACATGGAAGGGCAAGTTGCCGGCGTAGACATGGCCCTCGTCGCCTTCGCAGCAGCTCACCGTGATCGGATCACCATCGACGATGCGCTGGCTGCCGTCGCCGCTGCCGACGATGGCGGTGATGCCCATCTCGCGGGCAATGATGGCGGCGTGACAGGTGCGGCCGCCTTGGTCGGTAACGACCCCACTGGCGCGCTTGAGAATCGGCTCCCAATCGGGATCGGTGCGCGTTGTCACCAACACGTCGCCGGCAGCGAAACGCTGGAGCTCGCCCGGATCGCGGATCAACCGGGCCCGGCCGCTGCTCACCGAGGCCCCGATCGCCCGACCCGTCACCAGGGGTGGCGGCGGCGGCGCATCGAGATGCCAGCTGCGCAATACGGCGGTGGACTGGCGCGAACGGACCGTTTCGGGCCGGGCCTGGAGGATGAACAACTCACCGCTGGGCCCATCCTTGGCCCATTCGATATCCATCGGTGTGGGCTGCCCCCGCAGAGCGCTGTAGTGCGCTTCGATGCGGCAGGCCCAGCGGGCCAGCTGCAGGGCCTCGGCATCGCTGATGGCAAAGCGGCGCTGCTCGTCCAGGGGTACGGGTTCATTGACCAGGGCATTGGCGCCAAGATCGGTGCCGCCAAGGGCGGTGCCGCCTTGATTTACCAGTCGCTGCTCCTTGCTGCCCAGGCGGCGACTGAGGATCGGATCAAAACCCAGGGCCAAGGTGGGCTTGAAGATCAGCAACTCATCGGGATTGACAACCCCCTGCACCACGTTTTCGCCAAGGCCATAGGCGGCACTGAGCAGCACCGTGTCGCGGAAGCCGCTTTCGGTGTCGAGGCTGAACATCACCCCGGAGCAGGCCCGATCGGCCCGCACCATCCGCTGCACGCCGATCGAGAGGGCCACCGCCAGGTGGCCGAAGCCGTTGTGTTGCCGGTAGGAAAGGGCGCGATCGGTGAACAGGGAGGCATAGCAACGGCGGGTGGCCGCCAGCAGCTGGGCTTCGCCCTGGATATGCAAAAAGGTGTCTTGTTGGCCGGCGAAGCTGGCCTCCGGCAGGTCTTCGGCGGTGGCACTGGAGCGCACGGCCACAGCGGCCGGCTCCTCACCGGGCCCCACCAGGCCGCGATAGGCCGTCAACAGCGCCGCTTCCAGCTCCGGCGGCAATGACGCCTCCAGCAGCAATTGCCGGGCCGCCAATCCCACACGCTGCAATTGCTCCAGGTTGTTGGCATCAAGCCCAGCAAGAATCGTCTCCAGGCGATCGCCAAGGCCAGCACGGCTGAGCAGCAACCGGTAGGCGCTGGCGGTGAGGGCAAAGCCACCGGGCACGCGCACCCCCTCAGCCGCCAGGGCGCGCAGCATTTCACCGAGGGAGGCATTCTTGCCGCCTACTGCATCGATGGCTTCAAGGCCCGCAGCTTCCAGGGGGAGCACCAGGGCGCTGGAATCGGACATCAACAAGGCGGCCGCAGATTTCACTATCGCCCGGGAGCGGGGGGGCGGCGCGCTTGGGGCGAGGGCATTGAGGGTTTGATGGCCGAGAGGGTGACAGGTACAACACTCGTTTCCCGAGGCGGATCGGCGCACGACGTTGCCTTCGCTAGTGGGTGAGAAACTTCAGCTCTCCCAATGCCCTGGGGCGGAAGTATGCCCATGCACCCGTGCGCAGGGGCGCAAACACCTTGATCCCAGCATGATTCAAAACGCCCTCAAGATATACGCACTATTAAGGAATTGCTCGGGCACAGCGATATAAAGACCAAAATGATCTAAAATCATTTGCTTAACCGAGGCCCGCTGGGCGTGTGCAGCTCTGCTGATCTTTTGTAACAAGGCGAACCCTTATAGGCGGATCCGCCCATCAAACCTGGAATGGTTACGGCTAATGGGGATTACTTGTCATCGCAAGCGATCTCACGGGGTCCTACCGCTTGGCTCCCGCTTTTAGGTGGCAAAATGCGGTGGAAGGGGATGTTATGAGGATCCGCCTAAGACCTGTTAGACTAACTTTAATTGGGTTTTGGGCTTCTGCAGCCGACTTGTTCCTGTCCCAGTTTTACCATAGAGCGTGTATTATGTACGTGACAAGCAATTGTCAAGGTTCGTATAGCCTGAAAATCACCATTTATGAAAGAAGTTCACCTCGCAGACCTTGACGAGCTGGCCCTTAAGGTAAGGGATCGAATTGCGCGTTCTTATGTTTTGGAAGCAATAGATGCATATCGAGGAGGTGCGTACCGTTCATCGATCGTGTCAACTTGGATTTCAGTCACTTTTGACATTATATCAAAAATAAGAGAGCTGGCAAACCAGGGCGATCCGATGGCACAACATTTCATAACCAGTTTAGATCAGGCTATTACGAATAAACAGATTAGACATCTTCAGAATATCGAAGAAGATTTGTTAAAAACAGCGACGGCTGATTTCGAATTTCTGTCAGACCATGAACAGATTGATCTTGCTCGTTTAAAGGATGATCGAAATCTTTGCGCTCATCCTGCATTTATAGCTGAAGAAGTGCTTTTTGAGCCTGAGCCAGAAAGAGTTCGGATGCACATAGTTCACGTTGTTAAACATCTTTTACAACATCAACCCATACAAGGAAAAAGTGCGATCAAAAGAATTGTAAGAGACATCAAATCTACCTCATTCCCTCCCACATTAGATACGGCTTGTACTTTCCTGAATTCTAGATATCTTGATAGAGCTAAAAAAACATTAATTGAGAATCTTGTATTCTTGCTGCTCAAAGCAGTTCTGCGCGGGGATGTAGCTGATCTACCATTGGTTTATTCAAGACAAATGATTTTAACTCTACAGGCTATTTCCAGGCGCTATCCAGTCATCTATGAAGAGCGGATGAGGACAAAGCTTTTGACCATTGTAGAATCTTTAGCGGAAGGTTGCCTCCCTAACGTTTTTCGATTACTTGGAGCAGACCCACGATGCTGGAGTTGGTTTGATGAATCTACTAGGATACACATGAAAGCAGTGGCTCAGCAAAGTCTTAACATATCCAGTATTCGTAATTTTGTTTTTGAAGCTATTGTGATAGATGATTTGAAACCAACTATTGTTGAAGGCTTTGAGAAACTTTCCTCGGAGCTACAGATAAGCGTTATTAAATCTATACCACAACCGGATTTTGCAGATCGAGCTATTGCTCTATATTCAGAAGCGGGTAGCTATCGAGGTGCAGAATACCTAGGTGAATCGCTGATTCTTCCAATGGCTGGGGCGGGATGCTTTATCGTTACGGATATTCAGAAAGTTCTTAAAGCTGCTCAAGAAAATGATCAAATATATGATGCTTCTGGTACACCAGCAATTCTTGATGAGCTTTATGAAAAAACAAAGCAGTATCTACCCGATCTTCACGAGAGTTGGAAGTCGTTTTTCGATTTTCTTTTTCCCAAGTATTCAAGACGTTATAATGAAGCAGATAACTCCGATGTTTGGAGTGAGACCAACTGGGAAAGCCTAGTGAATCATCTTAAAGCAGCAGGTGTAAGCTTGCCGTTAGGAGGGAAAACAACCAGCTAATACCGGTAATTCCGGAAATGAGTTTTTGAAGAAGTTGTCAGAAGTCTAACATCCCCAATGCAGCGGACGAGCAAAGTCTTCGTGCTTCGTTTCAGTCATATATGACGCCGCTGATCTGGAGCGTTAGACGAACAGAGAAAAAGGAACGCCAGTTCTCGAAAGCGGCAGCATTTGGTGCTCCTCAGACCCGAAACCAGCCTCACCCAGGATGTTTGAGCGCTGCGAGCTTGGCTTCGATTTCGATTTCTGGCAGGCTTTGAGCTTGCAGGATCTTCAGGTAGTTTCCCTTCACCTTCTGGGTGTTTGGATGATCGATTCCCAGACTCGCCAGGAAGATCCGCGCAGCGCGCCCTGACAAAGGTTCCGCCTCCGCAAGGCGGTTGGTGTCCCGCAGGAGATTCGCCAGGTTGTTGAGATCTCTGGCCACGTCGGGATGGTCATTGCCGTAGCTGGCCTCACCAATTGCCAGGGCACGGCGCATCAGCGGTTCCGCCTCCGCCAGGCGGTTGGTGTCCTGCAGCAGCGAAGCCAGGTTGTTGAGTCGAATGGCCACAGTGGGATGGTCATTGCCGTAGCTGGCCTCATCAATCGCCAGGGCACGGCACATCAGCGGTTCCGCCTCCGCCAGGCGGTTGGTGGCCTGCAGCAGCCCCGCCAGGTTGCTGAGATCGGTGGCAACTCGGGGATGGTCATTGCCGTAGCTGGCCTCATCGATCGCCAGGGCACGGCGCATCAGCGGTTCCGCCTCCTCCAGGCGGTTGGTGGCCTGCAGCAGCCGCGCCAGGTTGTTGAGAAGAGCAGCCAGGTTGGGATGGTCATTGCCGTGGCTGGCTTCTTCGATCGCCAGGGCACGGCGCATCAGCGGCTCCGCCTCCGCCAGGCGGTTGGTGGCCTTAAGCAGCTGCGCCAGGTTGTTGAGATCCATGGCTACGTCGGGATGGTCATTGCCGTAGCTGGCCTCATCGATCGCCAGGGCACGGCGATACAGAGGTTCCGCCTCCGCCAGGCGGTTGGTGGCCTGCAGCAGCTCCGCCAGGTTGTTGAGACGAATGGCCACGGTGGGATGGTCCTTGCCGTAGCTGGCCTCATCGATCGCCAGGGCACGGCGAAACAGACGTTCAGCTTCTTCGTATCGGGCAATCTCTTGCAGGAGGCATGCCTGACGATCGAGTAATCCGGCAACGGCTGGATCGTTCGCACCCAAAGCCTTTGCCGCCTCCTGCACCCCCCTCTCGGCAACAGCCAACAGCGGCTGCCAGATCGTGCCCTTGCCCAGCTGAGCCAACCTCTTATTCAACCAAGCTGCCCATTCTGCCGCCGGCTGAATCGCACGGGCATGCCTGAGCGCCCGCTGCAACCGCTCCGCATCGTTTGCCTGGATCGCCTTGGCCTCCAGCCCTTCCAGCGGACCATCGAAATAGGCGAACCCCCAGCGGTGCACCTTCTCAAACGTGCCTTGGTCCCGCTGGCGTTCATCGGCCTGCAGGTGGTGAGCCATCTCGTTGTGCAGCTGCCAGCGGTCCTCGCCGAGCGGCTCGATCGACCAGAAGCGCCCCAGCTCCGCCGCGCCCGTGGCTGGGTAGCCCGTAGCGAAATGGACCACCGCTTGGCTGAACAGCTCCCGATCCCAGATGCCAAAGGCGGCCAGCAGCTTCAAGGTGGCCCGCTCAGAAGCATCGAGGTGGGTGAGCAGCCGCTCGATCTGCTCCTGCTGGCTGCCGCCGAACACCTCTGGCGTGCGCTCCGCGGCAGGGGTCTTGTCGTAGAGCTGGGTTTCCAGCTCCAGATAGAAGGGCACCCCAGCCCCCTGGCTGATGATCTTCTCCACGATCGCCGGTTCCTTGATGCCCCGTTTGGCCAGGAAGCTCCTGGCATCGTCCTCGCTGAGCTGGCCCACTAGGTGTTGCTCACAGGCCTCGCTCCAGGCCTTGTCGTAGCCCTCCTCCCAGCTCAAGCGATCCCGCCCGCCGATCACCCAAAGCACCTCGGGCAGCTCACTCACCAGATCCACCAGCCAGCGCTCCCGGGGCTCCCGCCGCCGCCCGCTTCTGCCCATCCCGGAGTGCCAGAGGGTTTCGTAGGTGTCGAGGGCAATCAGGGGCGGCGGGCCGCTGTAGGTGATGGCGTCATCCCAGTCATGATCCAGCTGGGTGGAGATCGCCTGGCGGAAATCCCTGGCCCACTGCAGCGGCAACTGGGCCAGCAACTGCTCTTCTGAGAGGCTCTGGCTGCGCTGCAACCAGGGCTCAGCACGCCGCTCCACCCAGTCGGAGAGTTGACGCTGTGCCGTGGCGGCGGCCTTCATGGTGCTGACGGCCAGCCCCACCCCGCTCAGCTGGCCCAGCACCTCCAGCCCACCGGCGAGCACATCGGCATAGGGCCCGGCCCCCTGCAGCAGCTCCTTGCGATCGCTGCCGTACACCTGCTCCGGATGAAAGCGCCGGCCGTATTCCGCCAGCGCCAGGGAGAATGAAGGAAAAGGGATGGTGGGGAACAGCCGCCGCAGCCGGTAGAGCAGGAGATCCGGCGGGGTGGTGTCGGCACCAGCCAAGTCCAGACGCCCCATCAGCGCCTGCGGACAACGCTGGCGGTGGAGCTGCTCCAGCTTCTGCAGCAGGGTGGTCTTGCCGATGCCGCCATCGCCGTAGAACACCAACACCCGGTGCTCCTCAGGCTTCTTGTGCGCAAGGTTCCGCTCAAAGGCAGCGATCAGCTCCTCCCGGTCGGTGAACACATCCAGGGCTGAGGGCCGCTGCTCACGCTCGGAAGGCCGCTGGATCGGCATGGCGGAGGGGGGGCTATGGAGCGTGGTGGCAGGGCTGGATTGTAGTAAGACGCTGGAGGTAGAATCGACGGGTTAAGGACTGTGGTGCAATCTCGTACGTAAGATATCTGCGATCAAAAAGTACTCGATAGACAATCTGCTTCGTTTATGGAGTCGTCTAACAACATCATTCACCCGACCCGTCCCAAGGGGCTTGGCTTCGGCAGTAGTTGCTTCGGGCGGGAGATGATGAGCGTTGGCCAGGCCCTCCTCGAACGCACCTCTAGGCCAGCAGGGAAAAGCTGCTAAAATTGATGATGAGACTTGTGCATCAGCGATGAGCAGCTCAGAATCCACCAACAAAACCAGTCCATCTTTTAAGGTTTTCCAGGTCACTAATAATCCTTCCCCGCGCAGAACCGTGTCATGGACCACAAGGATGGGTAGGAGAATGAAGCCCAGATTCTCTCCTGAAAATATATGGTTTACTGTCAGGCAGATTTCTCAAGAAGCTCACCTTCCTGTCGAAACAGTTTCAGAGGTATTGGAAGATGCTGCATTTGTCCGAGCTGCAAATCTAGAAG
Organism: Synechococcus sp. UW140; assembly: GCA_945878795.1. Taxonomy (GTDB): domain Bacteria; phylum Cyanobacteriota; class Cyanobacteriia; order PCC-6307; family Cyanobiaceae; genus Cyanobium. Next base: position 24,393 of record CAMDWF010000002.1, on the reverse strand, counting down.
CCGTTAACAGCGAGCCCGTCTATGCATCTAGAGTGACTTACAACAGAGAAGTTAGTCCCGTTGGCAAGATTAAATCTGTGCTCGTGAATAGAGTCGTTGGCTAGTCTGAATCTCGTGAGCGGAATTCCACCTATTGTTACGGTTGTCGCTTTGGGCTTCGCAGGTTGCACCCTCGCTGGGGTCTATCCATTAATACAAGCCAGCAAAGTCCCAAAGAGCCAACGGGTTGATAAAGGCAGGCTTTTCTATGTCGTTAACTTTGTTTTTCTTCCGGTCATTGGGGCATTTATCGCCTGGTTAGCGCGAACCAAATTCGCAGATATTGATCCCGTAATGTCAACATTCGTAGGATACGCTGCTCCATCCCTCTTGCAGAAATAGCAGAACGACAATTTGATCTTGTGAATACAAAAACTTATAATTTATCCGCTTCGCATATTTTGAGCTGCATGCTGTCCAACATCAAGAAACAGAAGACGGGTACGGAGGTTGCTTTCTATGCAGAGACTATGCCCCGCTTCTCATCTCGGCGTAAAACTTTACGAGTAATACAATTTAAGCATTGACGCTTCATGAACAGCTTGGCATCGAAGTCTCCAGGCTAAAGTCTAGGCGCCAAGGGATCTTAGACGATTCAACAGCAGTTTATATACCTAACAACTTACCTTTAGATCAATCCATCAAGAGTTTACTCAATGACACGATTTGGCATTTTCTGTCCAGCCGCCGTCGGACACCTCAACCCCATGTGCGCTATCGCCCTCGAACTCCAGCGGCGTGGTCACATCGTTATCCTATTTGGAGTGCCTGATGCTTTGGATAAAGTATCGGGTCTTAACCTCGCAACCGTGCAAATTGGAACATTTGATTATCCCAAGCGGAGCGTCGATTCTGCTTATCGAACCCTAGGAAAGTTAACAGGGAAGCCTGGACTGAAATTTACGATAGATTTATTTAAGCGAGAAACACAAATGTTTTTTCGCGAGGCACCACAAGCAATAAGTCAAGCTAATATTGATCTACTCATCATCGATCAAATTTCCTCATCAATAGCAACCGTTGCTGATTATCTTGGCTTGCCTTTCGTCACGGTGTGCAATGCAATGCTGATCAACCGTGAGCCAGGCGTGCCTCCCTACTCTACTCATTGGGCTTATTCAACAACACCTTGGGCTCGTTTGCGTAATCGATTAGGGAACGCATTGGTCGATTTGCTCACCCGCGATTTGCGGCAAGTAATTGTTGAGCAGCGCCGCGATTGGAACTTGCCTCCATACCAAAGGCGAGAGGATGCCTATTCGCCTTTGGCCCAGTTGTGTCAACTTCCAGAGGCTTTTGACTTTCCTCGTGAACACCTCCCAGCTCATTTTCATTATATCGGGCGCTTTCAGGATCCATCTGGGACCGAACCGATTACCTTCGAAAATATCAACTTTCCTTTTGAGCGACTTACTGGCCAACCTCTCATCTATGCCTCCTTGGGCACACTGCAAAACCAGCGCCCAGAAATCTTTGAATGTATTGCCAAATCCTGTTTGTCATTGGATGTTCAGCTTGTTATCTCGCTTGGCAATCCGCAAGCGGAACCAATTGATCTGCCTGGCGATCCCATCGTTGTGCCATTTGCGCCCCATCAAAAACTAATTGAGCGTTCAAAAGTTGTTGTTACCCATGCAGGGATGAACACCGTATTGACTGCCCTTGGTTGTGGTGTGCCGCTTGTGGCAATCCCCATCACCAATGAACAACCAGGGATTGCCTCACGGTTGGCACGAACAAAAGCCGGGAGAATGTTGCAACTCAGTAAGCTTAACGAAATAACACTTCGCACAGCGATTTCAGAAGTTCTTTCTGAATCCAGTTACCGCATCAAAGCTCGGCAACTACAAAATATCATTCAAGCATCAGGTGGAGTCGAGCGGGTCGCCGATATAATTGAACAGGCTGCTCAAACACGACAACCTGTGTTGGCTAAATCCGTTTGAGGGGGCCAACGCCCTACTTGCCAAATCCAACGGACCCCATGGCACATCGATGGTGCATCAAGGGCGGCCACAAACGCCTCCCACTGCTCTGGATCCAACTGGAAGCTCTGCCGATCGGCCAGCGTTGCGGCCGCACTGGCCAGGGCCCTCTCCAGCACGAAGTCGGTTCACGCTGCGCTTCGCTACGGCTGCGGCCCGCTGCAGGGTTTGCTTGGCCCCTGGTGTCATCAGAGATTCTGCTGGGTGTGTTAGCCGCGACGAACGGCCAGCCGACGCCTCAGGCACCGCGACCAGCCAAAGGCTACCGATGCGCCAATCACGGGCAAGGGGCCAGGCACGGGCACTGGGGCGAAGTAGGCGTTATCGATCTGGAAGCTATCCACATGGGTCAAGGGATTGCCGAAAATTACGTTGGAGAAAGGAACCGTGCCGATCACACCCAAAAAGCCATTTTGTCCGCCGAGCGCAGTGTTGACAGTCAGGGTCTGCAGGCCCGTGCCATCAAAATCACCGCCTAGGCTGAGGCGATTGGAACCTGCGCCGATGAAGTCGGCAGCAAAGGCAATCACGGGTACGGGGAAATCCCAGTTGATGCTATTGGAGGCTGTAGCCGCTGCTCCGGCCTGGACGGCGTTGTCATACAGGCCGGCTGTCACAATGCCAACGCTGTTGTTATTAAATGAGTTGGGAAGCGTGATCGGACCGGAATTGGTGGAGACGATGCCCGATGCGAGAGTGATCGACTGGGCAGAGGGTATGGGCGTACTGAAGGTATCTGTCGAGATGATGTAGTTGAATAGGGCTGACTGCCAGGAGGGCAAATCGGTGTAGACGGTATAGGCCTGAGCAGGGCTGGACAGAGTGATCAAGGCTAGTCCAGTGGCGAGAGCGAATCCTGGGGTCTTGATGTTGGCGCTTAACATAGCGATAATCCTGTAAAGTTTTTGATTTTTTTCATTATGTTTTATAACGCCATGAAGAAGGTGCAAAGAGATTTGATATTTCTTAACAGTTCTGGGAGATTGCCCACAGCGACCCGGCTTCTAGACGAAGGTTTGTCATGGTTTAGCGCTTGGATAATGGCAAGCTGACTGAGAGATTTGCAGATAAGTCTAACAAAGTTTCCCTAAAACTTTGGTGGACCGGCGATTTAATCGATTTTCGCCTGTTCTTTTTCGGATTATGACATTAATATCTTTAACTTAACCACTCTCAGTCCTACTTCACCAGCACGAGCTTCATCGCCCGCAACGACAGCGCCGAGCAGGACAAAGTGGTTCCTATTAGGACAAGTGTGACATAACTGGTCATTTAACCGGAACTCCAACAGGTAGACGCCTGGCCCGGTTAACACTGCATCAGCCACCACGGAGGTAATCGATAGCTCCCCAAGGCGTGAATACAATCCAGGTCGTTCCACCCAAGCGCAGGCTGGCCAGCAGCAGCAGCAGCCTGCCTATACACCCCAGCACTAGGGGATCAGCGGGGCTGGGGCAATTGCTTGATCTTTGACGCTCGCAGGATCTTAGCTGATCAGGATCAGACCAGGGTCAGCCTTGTCCTCTAGAGATTCGAGCAGCAGATCAACTTTGGTCTGCCAGACGAAACTCGTGCAGACTGTGCAGTCTGCGAGGGTAACGATTTGGCTGTCAGTGTCGTAGTCGATGCACACACACCAGAATTGCTTCAGAACCGCCGTCTCGCTAAATTGAGCATTGGGCAGCGCTACCGCTGGGCCTGCCATCAAGGTATTGATATCAATATTGATTATCATCTGGTTCTGGTTTGTTTTGCTGATTGGGGCCATGTGACGCTTCAGGAAATCCTGCTGCTCCTCCTGCTCGTGGTGCTCGGTCGAGTATCGGGCAAGCCGGCAATGTATGTCGCTGACATCAATAGCCTCCAGGTAGCTGTTGATCTGCTGGCAAAGGGTTTCGGGTGAGGGCGCCTTAGAGAGCAACTCCGTATAGGAAAGTCTCAGGGTGTGTATAATGCCATCAGTATCGGTCTGCTTCATTCCCAGTTGGCGTAGCGCTAAGGCCACGGTGCTGATGCTGTTGAGATTGGTGGTGGAATCGCGAAAAATTGAGCCAACATCCTCGTCGCCAATCAACATGTACTCAGTCATATCAGCTTGTATGGCATTGCTTTCCAAGCTGTCGAGTACCGAGGTCAGTGCGTTCTTAGTGGTAAATCGCAGCAGTCCCCGGGAGCGATGGGAGCTACTGTCGCGTTGCGCCATGGCGCTATAGAGTCTATCAATCGTTGTCAGCCAAAGCTTTCCATACTTCTTCGGGTGAACATCTACCATGTGGATCAAGCCACTGCTGGGGTTGAATTTGGCAATCAGCGCAAAGTGACCACCATTGTTGTTTGGGATGTTACGTGCAAGACCGACGCCGAAGTTGGCTACAAGAATGTCATTGTTGCCACCTTCCTGCTCGGATTCTTGGAGAGCTTTTATTAGATGTTGCGGTGATACGATGTGCTCATCGAAGTAGTAACATTGTACATTTACCTTATTTTTGAGTTCATTCTGATGAATATACGTACATGCAACATTATAAACCTCGCCGAGGGTCATGCCGTCGTTGACCACATAGGCACTGGGTAGTTTGCACTTCAAGAACAGGTCGTCGACATGGGTCGAAAAGCCAAGTGCGGTCAGCGCAAAGGCAACAGCCGTGATGTTGCAGCAATTGATCGGCTGCTGAAAGTCGTGCATATGTACGTTAACCAGATCGCCAATGAATATCAGCCGTTTCGCCTCCTCACGTATTTCCTCGGGAAGAAGCTCCCACTGAGACTTGTCTAACTTCAATAGTTTCGTGTTGGGTGCGGCGATCGCCTGTAGATCGGTTTGCAGTTCGGGTAGGACTAACTGTTCTTCAAAAAAGAAATCGTGGGCTCCAAGTCGAGCAATCTCTTCGCCACTTCGGGAAATGACTACTTCTCCTTCAAGGATAATATAGAAGCCATCGGCTGGCAGATCTCCCCCCGACGGCAAAAGCAATGGCTTAAGATGATCCCGCATACCTGTAATACTTGCAAAGTCGGGCAGCCTGTTGGACAGGATGTCCCACTCGGTCGACGTGAGAACAGCAGTCTCAGAATTCATTGTTGCGGCTTCCAGAAGAAGGTTTGTCTTGGCTTTGCTACTCGATAATAGCAAGCTTACTGAGAGATTTGCAGGCAAGTCTTGCCAAAGCTTCTCAAAATTAGCGCCGGCCCGGCGTTTCAATCAATCTTTGCCCCTTCTTTCCGGATTATGCCATTAATATCTTTAACTTAACCATAGTAAAATAGCCCCAAAAGTTTCTCTGCTGTGCCACCCCGCGTTCGCAGCCTGCCACTCGAGGAAGGTCATTAGCCACCGTCCTCAAGCCCCACACCTACGCCCTTGGCAGCTGAGTCTCAGCGACGCCTTGCCGAGGCGCCCCCATCCAGCCAGCGGGGGGCGAGTGGTCAAACTACCCTCCTGGCCTGCCTCAGTCTCCCCCATCCGCCATGATTGGCCTCTCCCCTAACCCCCAGCCGTCGTGAGCGTTTCTAATCGCATCGGCGATATCCACCGCGTCACTGGTGAAACCGATGTGCGGGTGGCCCTCAACCTTGATGGAACTGGCCGCTGCCAGGTGGCCACCGGCGTGCCCTTCCTGGATCACATGCTGCACCAGCTCGCCAGCCACGGGCTACTCGACCTGGAGATCAGTGCCAGCGGCGACACCCACATCGACGACCACCACAGCAACGAGGATGTGGGCATCGCCGTCGGCCAGGCCCTGGCCCAGGCCCTGGGCGATCGCCGTGGCATCCAGCGCTTTGGCCATTTCGTGGCGCCCCTTGATGAGGCGCTGGTACAGGTGGCCCTGGATTGCTCCGGCCGGCCCCACCTCTCCTACGGCCTGGTGATTCCAGCCCAAAGAATCGGCAGCTACGACACCGAGCTGGTCAAGGAGTTTTTTGTGGCCGTGGTCAACAACAGTGGCCTCACCCTGCACATCCGCCAGCTTGATGGTGTCAATTCCCACCACATCGTCGAGGCCTGCTTCAAGGCCTTTGCCCGCGCCCTGCGCTTGGCGGTGGAGATCGATCCACGCCGCGCCGGCTCGGTGCCCAGCAGCAAGGGGGTGTTGGAGCGGGCGGGGGCCTAAAAGCTCAGTTGTACGGCGGGGGCGAAGTACTCGAGGATGCCGCGCCAGGTGGGTTGGTCGTTGGCACCGTCGCGGTGGCATGCATCGATCAGGATGAAGTCAAAGAAATCGGGCGGGTATGGGCCAAACCAGGGGGAGGGTTGGCCCTCCACCGGGTGCCCACCACCGCCAGCTGGATGTTGCGATAGGTGAGCACATGGTCGGCGGTGAGCGGCTTGCCGCGAAGGCCGCCACCTTCAATACGGCCCGGGGTGATCGATCATCCAAGGCAGCAGCAGGTCATCGAGATCGGCCTCGATGCGGGCCAGGGCGGCGGCGCTGATGGCGGGGCCGATCAGGGTGAGATCGATGTCGGAGGCGGGGCGATGGCGACCAAGGGCCCGGGAGCCGTAGAGGATCGCCGCCTCCACCTCGGGGTGGCTGGCCAGCACCTGGCGGATGGCCGCGATCGCCGCTTCCGGCAGGCCGGTGGCCTGGGTTGACGCCAGCGGGGGGCTGGCTATCATGGCGGCTCGTTGACTGATCAGCCCAATCTCTACCGTATCCAGAGAGGATCTTAGCGAGCATCCAGATCAATCAGAGCATCGGAGGAAATCTCGATGATCATTCAGCCAGGCGCTGCAGCTGGGCTTTGGCCTCATTCCAGGGAATGCGCGTAGCAGAAGCGTCGAGGATTCGCTGGCGGCGCTCAACCAAGACACCAGCGTGCCAGTCTGGTGAGGTGAAGGTATCAGGTTGACAGCAGAGGCTCTGCCAAACTTGCTCAAGTAATCGCACCTTCTCCGCAACGGAAAGGGCGTCGAGTTGGTCGCTGGAGAGTTCGATCGCCATTCCGCTGGTAGCGGCCTTTCAAGTCTAGTCGGGCTTCAACGCAGCGGCCAGGCCGTGTAGTGCTGACGCAGCACCGCCAGCAGCTCAGCGCGGTTTGACCAGGGTGGCGCGACGGAAGCCGTTATGGCTGCGGCGGGGCTTGTTGCAAAACAATAGGCGCCACCTTGAGGCAACCCAAGCCTGGGGCTCACAGCTCGCCGTTGAACGCCTGGTGCAGGAGGGACTTGTTCAGTTCCTCCAGGGCGCCGAGGAACTCATTGGTCATCGGGTCGAGTGGCTTGCTGCTCTCAGGACGCCAGTCGGCCTATGGTTGGGGGAATGCTGGGGGAGACCTTATTGGCATTTTGATACTCAACATCAATCCTTTATCCATGCCCCTCACCTTAATCCTGGGCGACCAATTGCACCGCGATTGGTTCAGCCCCTCAGCCCTGAATCTGGAGGCCGGCCAGCGGGTGGTGATGATCGAAGACCTGGGCGTGGCCTCCAGCTACCGCTACCACAAATTGCGGCTACTGCACACCTTTGTGGCGATGCGCCACTTCCGTGATGCCCTATTGGAGCGGGGTGTGGAGTTGCGTTATTTCGAACTATCCGAATCGGCGGCGATGCCGTTCTGGCAGCGGTTGGGCGATGAACTGGGGGACGGGCGCGAATTACGGGTGGCGGAGATCGCCGACCGGGGCTTTGAGGCCAGCCTGCGGCGCTTCTGCGCCGAGCGCTCGGTGCAGCTCACCGTGCTGGCTTCACCGACCTTCCTCGAATCCGTGGCTGAAAGCCGGCTTTGGTTCGAGGGGCGTCGCCGACCCTTCATGAAGACCTTCTACGAGCGCCAGCGACGCCGCCTCAATCTGCTGCTCGAAGCCGACGGCTCCCCCAGCGGCGGCGTCTGGAGCTTTGATGCCGACAACCGCCGCAAGCTGCCCAAGGGCTACGTCGAACCAGCCCTGCCGACCATCGCCGCCAGCCCCCACGAGCCGGAGCTGCGCCAGCTGATCTCCCGGCATTTTGTCGACCACCCCGGTGAGTTGGGCCCACTCTGGATTCCCTACGACCACCAGGGCGCCGACGCCTGGCTGCAGAGTTTTCTGGGCGAGCGGCTGGCGGACTTCGGTCCCTACGAAGACGCCCTCAGCCAACACCACGACACCCTGAACCATTCGCTGCTCTCGCCCCTGCTCAACATCGGCCTATTGACCCCGGCGTCGGTGGTGTCGGCCGCCCTGGCCCATACCCAGGGCCCACCGCAAAGCGGCCAGCCGGTCCCGATCGCCTCGCTGGAGGGATTCCTGCGCCAGGTGATCGGCTGGCGCGAATTTGTGCGCGGCATCGATCGGGTCCATGGCGAGAGGCAGGCCAGCGCCAACTTCTGGAACCATCAGCGCCAGCTGGCCCCCTGCTGGAGCGACGGCAGCACCGGCCTGCCGCCATTGGATACGGCAATACGGCGGCTGAATCGCCTCGCCTACAACCACCACATCGAGAGGCTGATGGTGATTGGCAACCTGATGCTGCTGTGTGAAATCCACCCCAATGTGGTGCATAACTGGTTCATGGAGCGTTATCTCGATTCCTACGAATGGGTGATGGGACCCAATATCTACGGCATGGGTCAGATGAGCGATGGCGGCCTATTTGCCACCAAGCCCTACATCTGCGGCTCCAACTATATTCTCAAGATGGGTGATTTCAAAAAAGGACCCTGGTGCGCCACCTGGGATGGCCTCTACTGGCGCTTCATCGACCGGCACCGGGCCTTCTTTGCGGCCAATCCACGCCTCTCGATGATGGTGCGCCTGCTCGATCGCATCGATCCGGAGCGCCGCCAGCTGTTGGCCGACGCGGCGGAATCGTTTCTGGAGCGCGCCACCATGGTGGAACCGTGATCGCCCAAAGGCCCATGTCCAGTTCCGATGCACGGCCGCTGGCCCCCGCCCCGCTGCGCGAACGCCTGGCCGCTGTGGCCGGCATGGGCCGGGGCCAGCGCCGCCTGGTGCTGCTGCTGCCCCAGCTGGGCGATTTCGACAGCCTCGAATACGCCCAGGCCCTGGCAAAGGCCCTGCCCCGGCTGCGGGCCGCCGGCATCGTCGTGCTGGCGATCGGTATTGGCGACGAGGAAGGCCGCCAACGCTTCTGCGCCTTCACGGGCTTCCCCCCCGATCGCCTGCTGGTGGATCCGGACCCCCAGCTACACCGGGACCTGGGCCTCTACGCAGGCCTGCGGCAATTCGGCGGGCCCTGGCCCAACCTGATGCTGATGTGCGCCGGCCTCGGCTCACCGGGCACATTGATGGAGGTGCTGCGGGGCTACACGGGCGATCGCTCTGCCCCCCAGCTGCTCGCCGACGACGAAACCATCCAGGCCGGGCCCCTGCCGTCACTGCGAGGTTCGTTCTTCGCCCGCGCCGGCGGCAGCGGCTTCCAGCGCCCCTTCGAGCTGGCCACGGTCCGCCTGCGCAACATGGCCGAGGTGTTGGGCCACTGGCGCACCTACGTGCCCCGCGACGACTACTTGACCCAACGGGGCGGCACCTTTTTGCTGGATGCCGACGACTCGCTTTTGTATGCCCACCGCGACCGGGGCATCCTCGGTTTTTCGGCAACCATGGCCCGACCGCTCAGTTTTCTTGATCCGTTTTTGGGGTGAGGGCTGTGGATCAACACGCAGAAATCCAGCAGCCGCCCCGATGCGCCGCTTTCGCCTGAAGCAAGGATTCCTTGTGCAAGGAGCTGTACTGCCATGGTGCTCGCCAAGCGAACCAGCAAGAACCAGCTCACGCTGCCCAAGTTTGTGGTGGAACAGGTCGGCAGCGCCAATTACTACGACGTGGTCTGCGCGGACGGCCCCATCCTCCTCACCCCCTGTCCATCCCAGCGCCACCGCCTAGGTGCGCCGTCGTTTGACTGCACTTGGGATCAGCGAAGCGGATGGGGGCGATGCCGTGAAAGAGCGCTAGAATTGATAGGAAATAACTGCGCAAAAAGTAAATTTTTGGAATGACTTCATCAAACGCCAAAAAGGCCACGGCCCCATGGAGCAACTGTATCAATCGCGAAATTTTTCTGCACCTCACAACAGCCCAAGCGTGGGATTTGCTATGGCGACCCGAAGGCCAGCACAAATGGCTTGGGCCTGATTCAAGCATAGATCTACGCCAAAAATCCCGAATCATGTTTTGCGACGAGGCTGGCCCATGGCGGTCGGCCACCCTGCTCACACTGAAGGATCTAGTGGAGGTGACATTTGTCGTATCCATGGCCCCTGATTGGCAAGTCGAGGGGCATACATTCCTAAGGATTCGATTAGATCAAAATATTGTTGCTGGTGGTGGTGGACCAAGTTGCAAAGTGACCATAGAGGAACGTCGCGTTCCCACGGGGTACCGCAATGCGGCAAGCCGCTATTGGGATCAACGTAAACAACTCTTAGAATCGCTGGACGAAGACATAATGAAGCGTCGGGAAAATCCCCGTCAAGCAGTGGTACTTATCCACGGCATCGGCGAACAACAGCCTAGCGAGATCCTGAAAAGTTTTCTAGGTAATGGCGTATTAAGTCGCAGCACGGCAACGCTCAGCCGCAACGAATCCAAAGCCTATATAAAACCGGATCGGCTTTCGGACTCTTTCGAAATGCGCATGGCGACACTCAATGCAGATCGTGACCGTCCAACCACGGACGTGTATGAAGTCTACTGGGCCCACTTGATTCGTGACACCAGCTTAAATCAAGTTTTTGGTTGGCTACGCCCTCTCATCTTGCGGTGGCCCGTAAATAGAAATAAGTATAACAAGAAGCCCCCTTGGTTGCGTTTAAATGTTCCTGTTGCCCTGTTTCCGTTGTGGTTACTGTCCTGGTTAATTTTGTTGGCAACCATAGTAGTTTTTGTTGGAATTATTTTAAAGCCAGCCTGGGCGGGTTGGATTATTTGGCTACTTGCTCTGCCGCTTCTGCTGCCTGTAGCAGGAGGCCTGTGGCGTTTTTTAGGCAAGGACTTTGCCTTAAATTATCTCGGTGACGCCGCACGATACCTAAGGCCCGATCCTGCCAACATCGCCAACCGAGAGGCTATTCGTACCGCAGGAATTACCCTACTCGAAAAACTCCACAATTCAGGAAAATACGACCGTATTGTCATGGTGGGCCACAGTCTCGGCTCTGTAATTGCTTACGACATTCTTACCCACGCCTGGGTAAAAATGCACCGCTCCCACAGTTTTCCCACCACGCGACCAAGAGCGTCTGGTGATGGACCATTCCAATGCCTTCGCCGTGTAGAGAGGGCGGCTGCCGACAAACTCGTGGAGGCAAAGGAGGCTCAGGAGCTTCAACATGAAGCCTGGAAGGAAATGCGCATAAACACCCAGCCCTGGCTTGTCACCGATCTGATAACCCTAGGAAGCCCACTGACCTACGCCGCCTTTCTCTTAACTGACGGCCCAGAGTCCTTACACAAGCTCAAGATTAATAGGACCCTGCCAATTTGTCCACCATGGCTTGAAAAAGTGAAGCCATTTGGCGACAAACGCAAGCGACTCAGCAAGAATTGACCTCGACTTCGCTTCAGTTACGAACAAGAGTACCACACGACTATTGGCAGAAAACCTTACACCTTTAGCCTATATCATCATGCTGCATTATTTGCAGTAACACGCTGGACCAACCTTTACGTACCGACCGTCCAATGGGGGTTCGGTGGGGACCTGGTCAGTGGCCCATTATGTAATAATAAATGCCTTGGGGAATGGATTCTGGAAGTTGAATTTGAGGCCCAATGCATGAGATTTATGCACACATGGTACTGGGACAAAACAAAGCAAGTAGAAACCAAACCGGATAAAAAAGGTAAGAAATTTAATAGCATTGAAAAGCTACAAGAAGCCATGGATTTAGATTCACTTAAGTGGCTTAAAAAGCTTCTCAAGGAAATCCCTGCCTATAGCTTAATTGACTAAGAGTATGGGTTGGCTGGTTGATTGGGGGTGCATGGGACCTCACGAAGGGTGTGAGAAACAACGAAAAACTAGCGAATTTCGTACTGGCTCAGTCGGTGCTGACGGAAGAGCTTATCGCTCTTACCAGCCCATGCATCTGAATCATACAGGTCACGCAGCCCAGTCGGGGTTGGTCTTGGAGAATTGGGCCAGCTGGCACTTGATCGTGCGCCGCAGCCGCTCAAGCTGATGGGTCTTGCGCCGTGCGGCCTTGAGCGCATCGGCTGGTTCGGTTCGAGAGACCAGGGCTTCCTCGCCGGACCCATCGCGGAGCTTGTCAGGGTCGTGGTCGTCATTCGCGTCGGGGTCGTCATCCACCAGCAGGGCGGGCGGCCGCTGGTTGGGCAGTCTGCGGCTGGGCGTAGCTGAGTAAATCCACCGGTGCAGGTAGCGGTAAAAGTCTGCGGGTCGCCCTGGTGCCGGGCAATCGCCAGCGGGATAAAACCAATTTTTGGCTTGACAAAAAAACCAGAGCCGTTCGCGGCAGCTCATGCCACAATTGCCATCAGGATCCGGCCAGCTGATCGCCACCAGGATGGGACCCCCAACCCCAGAGTTCCTAACCCTAAAGTGATTGTATGTAGGCCCTACAGGTCCCCCATTTGTTAATGCCCTTGCTGCGAAAGCTGCTGCTGCGACTGGCCTGTGTTTGCTTGGTTGCCCTGACAAGCTGCGGATTGGTTTCGTTCCAACCAGACCCATCCAGCGCCCCTGCCAGCCAAGCCCTCTCCCAACCAGCCCGGGAGCGGAATCAGGAGGCCATGCCCGAACTGGGAGTCTTTGCCGATGGAAATCTCAACAGCTCCCCGGATCTGGGCCATTCGGAAGATCTGGGCGAGCTGAGTCTCTTGAACGAATAAACCTTGCTCCCCATGGGTGGTGTAGCTCCGGACGGCAAGCCCTGAGCGAACGGCTGCAAACCCGCGCCAACCGACTACATCATTGCCGCCTGCAGGAGCCCGACTAACAACTTGGAGTGGGGAGGGGGGTACTGCGGCGACCCCCCAGGGCCTATTAGAAGTGTGTCCCATCAACCTTGGCACGCGGCATTCAGCTCCGGTTTGGTGCGCAGGTCTCGCCCCCTTCCCGATTGCCGTCTGCGTCGGGGGATTCGCTACCCGCAGTGGTGGATGCTGCTGGTGGCGATCCTGGCCATTCTCGGCAACCAGGGTTCGCTGCTCGGGATGGAGCGCTTTGCAAAGTGCCCCCTGCTAGTACAGGTGTACGCCCGCAGGAGTCGCTGTGATGCCGGTCCCCCTTTCCCGTTTGCAGCCCTCCCGCGACGAGGCGATCGAAGACTGGCCCTGGCTTGATCAGGACGTGCTCCGCTCCAGTCGCAGCCGTCAGGTGTGCATGACCTGCCACTTCTTCCGCCACCACCCCGGCCCCAACGGCATCCCGCTGCTCACCTGCCAGCTGCACCAGGGCCTGATCGCCCAGGGCGAGCACCTCAGCCACCGCTGCAGCGGCTGGTCAGAAGACCTGCACCGCCAGCGGGGCTGGGCGCCAGAGGTGGCGTGAGCGCTGGCTCCCGTAACTGGCCGCCGCGCTCGCCCCGCGAGGGCTGGATTAGCGATGGCCGCCAGGTGCTGCACTTTCGGCCAACACGCTGGGACCGCTGGGCTCAGCGGCTGGAGGTGACCGTGGGGGAGCTGTTGCCGGGTCAGCCGGTGCCGCTGCTCAAAAGGCGGCTGGAGCTGAGCCGGGAGGAGGCGCGCAAGCTCTGGGCTCAGAAGAGGCAAATGGGCTGGCAGGCCACAACGGCCCAGTGGCAAGTGCCTCCGGTGCCAGTACCTGGGTGAGCTGAGGCACGGCCAGGGCCAGCGATAGCCCCACCACCTGGACCCAGTGGGAGCTCCAGCTCGTCAAACCTGCCGGAACGCAGTAGTTGCCCTCGCCCACCATCGGGTCGAGCCGGTGCTCGCGCAGCAGGGCCGGGAGCTGGCGGATCAGCTGCCCATCGTCGCCGGAGTTTCCTGGGGAGAAGCGGGGGCAGCCAGGCCCAGGGCTGGGGGCGATAGGCCAGCACGGCGGCTATCAGCTGGGCCAGCGGATCGGCAGGGGTGGGCATCGGCGGGGCCGGAATGGGGTTGCGGCTGCAGGGTTCCAACGGGCGGAGAGGGGTCCGACTCACATTCAAGTAGCCGCAAATACACTGCGGCCCTCTGCCAAATTGTATAAGGATGAATTTGGATGTCAAACATGATGAATAAGCATGCCTACATAGCTTCTGGTCTTGTAACCCTCGGCGTGGCGACAGGTTCACTGCTGGCTCCACAGACAGCATCAGCTCTCGACTTGAAATTCTTTTTCGACACTCCTGGCTCCACAGGTGGAAGTGTAGAAGGCCTAATCACAGGCCTGGTTGACAACACGGTCAATCAGGTGGCGGGAGTTGCTGTCAGTGTCTCCAATAATGGAGGAACCCCAGCTCAGACCGGCTTCTACACGGTAGACTTCTTTGCATACACGGGAAACCCTAACAGATCGCGCGGGTTCACCGTTAGCAACGGCCAAATCGTTAATGACAAGCCGTTGGACGGTTCTTTTACATGGTTCGCGGTGCGGACGTTGGACGGTTCTTTTACATGGAATCCGGGTGACGCGCCCTTTTCAGTGTTGTGGTTTTTTAATGATGGAATAGCATCTTTGGGCATGCATGATGCTGGCGGCTGTCCACACCTCACGCCAACAATACAATGTAAATCCGGCCGGCCTGTCTATACGCTGGTAAATGCGTCTGTCCCAGGCCCACTGCCGCTCTTCGGTGTGGCTGCTGCCTTCGGCTACAGCCGCAAGCTAAGAAAGCGGATCAAAAGTAGCGCCAACCCCGTTTCCAGCAGCTACGCCAGTTGATTCTCGATCTGTGCCTCAAGAAGCCACCCAAAGCGAGGGACAGACCCGCGCTGCCGCCACCGGGCAGCTTGCCAGAGCCAGTCGACGGAGGCTTTCAGCGGCTCTAACCCATCCCCACCCTGGCGCCCTCCCACCGCACCCGGCAAGCTGAGGCCTGATCACCACCCGCCATGCCCCGGCCGCGTTATCGCCAGGAACCCCTCCCTATCGGACCTGAAGCACCGCCGGTGAGGCTGTTTGGCCCCGAGCAGCCCAACCCGCCTGGCTTGGAGTTGATGCAGCAGGGGCAGTTGGCGGTGCTCCCCCTGGGACCGCTGTTCGACGGGCAGAACGAGGCGGCCATCAGCAACGACAACAGCTCGGTTACCCCAGCAGAAGGTGATCACCCAGGTGGAGAAACTAGTCAAGGGCAGCTTGAGCCTGGCCCTGGCGCGGAAGGCGGGGCTGCGCTTCTACGACGGGCTGATGGTGCAGCTGCGCTCGACGGGCCCAGGGCTGTGGGCCGATCGCTGGCTGTTCGAACAGGTGCCGGAACTGCGGGGACTGCAGGCGGCGGTGCTCCAGAGCCAGGTGCAGGGGAATGTGCCCTGCCTCAATGCCGAGGTGGACAAGATGGGCCCCGCCGATGTGGTGAAGGCCAGTAGGGCGATGAATGCCGCCTATTCCTTTCAGACCGCCGAGCTGGTCGGGATCCCGCCGCTAGCGATCCCCTACCAGGCGGCAGGTTTTGAGGCCTTGGCCAGGGAGCTGATCGCCATCACCCGCGCCGAGCCCACCACGGCGGATCCGGATCGGGAGATCGTCGATGGCTGGGCCGAAAAGCTGGGCCTCTCCCGCTGGTACGTCTGGAAGACGCCGTGATGGAAGGAACGGCGTTCTCGATCGAAGAGGCCACCTTTGATGCCTCCCTGCTTCCCGAGGGCAGCCGCATCCCAGGCACGGTGGCATTCCACAGGGCGGTGACGGAGTACTTCCAGAAGTCCTATGCCTCCATGGGCGGCCAGCTGTCGGTGGTGTTCGCCGCCGGCCGCATCGAGGTGGCCTGGGAGCCGGCGACACCGGAACCGGCAGGGCCGGGAGCACCGGCGATGGCGTCCATCGGCCCGCTCCTGCAGCAACGCCGGTTCGATGAAGCCAGGCCGCTGCTGGAAACCCTGCTGCAGCTGGAGCCCGAGCACCCGGAGGCCCTCTACAACCTTGGCGTGCTCGCCAGCGAGGAGGGCCGGCTGGAGGAAGCCCGGCTGCTACTGCGCCGGGCGGTGATCGCCAACGCCGGTGATACCCACGCCCAGGCCAATGCGCAGGTGGCGCTGGGATTGGCCGCGCTCAGGCAAGAGGACCGATCAGAAGCCCGCCAGGCTCTGGAGGCAGCGATCGAGCTCGAGCCGCACAACGCCTTTGCCCTCCGCAGCCTTGGCAGCCTGCTGGTGATCGCCGGGGCCCTGGCCGCCGGCATCGAACGCTTCCGCCAGGCGCTGGCGGTGGCACCGGATGATCTGGTCACCACCTTCAACCTGGCCCAGGCGTTGCTGGAGCTGGATCCAGGCGAGCACAGCGACGAGGCCGATCGGCTGCTGCTGCGCGTGATCGAGGCCCAGCCCTACGGCGAGCTGGCCAACAAGGCCAAGGACCTGCGGGGCAGCATCGCCAGCCGGGATCTGCGGGCCGAGCAGCCCGAGGGATTGCGGCAGGACGCCGTGAGCTACTGCCTCCAGGCCCTGCAGCTGTTCGAGGGGATGGAGCAGCAGCGCTTCATGGCGGTGCTCAGCGAGGTGGCGGCCATAGGCCAGGGAGGCCTGCAGATCAACGAGCCGGGCACCTCCCGCAGCCTCAAGACCCTTCCCGGCAGCTCGAGCGACCTGGCCCTGGCCTGCCTGATCCAGGTGGGCATGTAGCCGCAGGCCCGCGCAGCGGTAACGGCTGATGCCTGATGAGGACTCAGGGCTGGGGATCGGGGCGGAGTACGACGAGGCGGTGCGGTTGCACAAAGCCTGACAGAAAATAAATTATGGGGAAATTTCGACAGTTGCAACACGAGCAAGTTTTCGACTTTAATCCAAAGAGAGTCAGCATTCTTAACCGTGTGGGGGGCGTGCCGAGTGTCTACTCCCTATAGTTGGGGCAAAGTCCCAAGACCTCAAATGCGATGATTTCCGAAATCCCTAATCAGCAAATCCGCGAGGGCGCGAAGTATTACAGCCATGCTCACGAAATGCTTGACCAGTCTGGATCAGACTTGGTACTGCTTCCCGCGATTCACTGTGCTGCTATAGCCATGGAGCTTTACCTGAAATCGCTCTGTGGGCAGAACGTCTACACGCCATCACCTTATGCACAAGACGTAGATGTAGTGACAGCGGCCAGCCCCCACGGTCATTGCTTGCCAAGTCTGTACGACAAGGCGCCTCAACACTTTCGAGAGAGGCTTGACAAGGAAGCTTTCGCCAAAGAGAGGCTGCGTGCTTATCTAAATCAAGGGGGCACGGGAGTTGTTCCCAATCGTTTCTTCCGCGATGTCCTTGAAAAGCTAGATGGAAGGCTGTTTACACCTTCGAGATATCCGTATGAAGCCGGTAAAAGCGTAAGCGGCCTGCCACTCGGCGTCATTTCCGACATATTGAGAGTATTCTCATCTGTGGTGGGATGATAAAAAGAGAATGATCGCCCCCGTGCATTAACTGAGCATTGACATTCTTGGACGTGTCTTGTGACTGCCCTTTCATTTGGTTCGATGGGTCACTTGCAACATGAATTTCTTCAATGCGTGCTTGGATACAAGTAGCACCAATCCCGGGCATTTTTTGTGGAAAGTAGATAGTCCGCTACCACCTCCTGCTCCGCCCAGTCCGGCATCAGGTCTTGAAACTTGCTCAGCCGGTAGTTGGGCAATGACTCAGCGACATCCTTCCAGAGCTTCGCATCGTCCCAGACCTCCGGGGTGGCCAGATGCTCGATGGCTTCGTGGAAGCGTTCTGTTGTGATGCCTTCCCCTTTCGCCTTGACGAGGATGTTGTCGGTGGTGATTTTCCAGTCGCCGCCAACAGCCTCCAGTCCGTAGCGGAGTGTGGCATTGATCTTGCCGCCGGCGAAGGTCCACCAGCGCACCTCGCCATCCCTGGCTTCGATGCCGGCGCGACCCGACTGGAAGAGCGGTTGAATCGCTTCCCGTTTTTCCTCAAGAACGGCAGCCGCCTGCTCATCGAGGTAGGGGAAGGCTGTGGAGCAGAGCAGGAGGTCGCGCATCTTCTGGCACACCTCCAGGCCGAGGAACTGGGGGATGTAGCCGCCCCAGGTGGGTTGCTTGCCGCGGGGGGCGGGATCCACGAACACCCGACGGTCGTCGTGCTGGATGCGCTGCACCACCCAGCCCCGGCCGCCGAGCAGGAAGCTGCTCACCCCATCGACCAGGCGATCGACGAACTCTTGCTGCAACGAGCCGAGGGGCTGACCCGCGGCCGTGAATACCGTGTAGCTGACTGGGCTGGTGAACACCGCGAACAGCTCCATGAAGTTCTTGCGGCCAAAGCGCTTCTCGGCCTTGGGGCCGATCACCAGCTGACCGGATGCTTCACGCAGCCCGCCATCGGCGAGCAGCCAGCGGATCAGGCGATCAAACTCCGCCCGGCTGATCCCCGCGAAGTCCGGCACCTTGGAGAGGTGGGCCCAGGCCTCTTCTTGGCTGATGCCACCACCAGCCAGGGCCATGGTCAGCAGCTGGTGGATGAGCACCGGCCAACAGCGGTCCTGCACGGGCACGGCCTCCACCCAGCCCTGCTTAGCAAGCTCGATCAACGCCGTGGCCTGCAGCACGCTCTCGCTGGATTCACAGAAGAAAGTGGTGTTGGCGGCCTGCCCGTCCCGCCGCCCGGTGCGGCCCATGCGTTGCAGAAAGGAACTCACCGTGTCGGGAGCATTGGCCTGAAGCACCCGATCCAGATCACCCACATCGATGCCCAGCTCCAGGGTGGAGGTGCAGACGATGCAGGCACCGCTGCCATCGGCTGTGCATGCATTATTCATGCCCCGGTGGAACGTCTCCTCGGCAAGCAGGCGCTCCTCCTTGGAGACGGCGCTGTGATGCACGAACACCGTCGTGCCGGCCCGCCGCATGGTTTCGGCCACCTTCTCGGTGGTGGAGCGGGACTGACAGAAGAACAGGCTTTTCTGGCCGAGGGCCATGCGGGCGGCATCGTGGGCGAGCAGGCGCAATTCTGGCCGGTGCACCACCAGTAGTTGGCGGCGGCTGGCCGGTTTCGGTGGGTCGACCACCTGGCCCGACCTCTTTGAGGAACCCTGCAACCAGTGGAGGATCGCGTCGGGATTGCCCACCGTGGCGCTCAGGCCGACCCGCTGCAGGTCATGGCGCGAGAGCCGGGCGATGCGCTCCAGCACGCTCATCAGGTGGGCGCCGCGGTCCGAACCCGCTAGGGCATGCACCTCGTCGATCACCACGATCCGCAGGTCGCCGAACAGCTTGGCCTCGTCCACCCGCTGGGAGACGAGCATCACCTCCAGGGATTCGGGAGTGGTCATCAGCAGCTCGGCCGGCTCCTTGAGGAACTTGCGGCGGGATGCGTCGTCCGTGTCCCCATGCCAGACGAAGCGGCGCAGGCCCACCATTTCGGTGTAGAGGCCAAGCCGCTCGGCCTGGTTGTTGAGCAGGGCCTTGATCGGCGCGATGTAGAGGGCGCCAACGCCATCGGGAGCCGACTCCACCATCTCGGAGATGGTTGGAAACATCGAGGCTTCGGTTTTGCCGCCTGCCGTGGGGGCCAGGATCACGGCATTGGCGCCGTCCAGCAACGCTTCCCCGGCCTGCTCCTGCACGGGGCGAAGACTGCTCCAGCCGAGGCGGGCGACGATCGCTTCCTGCAGCCGGGGTGCCAGGCGGGAGAAGACGCTCATTCCAAGCCTCCAGCCGGCAGCCGAGGGAGCCTCACCACACGTCTTCTGTGAGGATCAGCTCAGGGCCCTCAACTTCGCCATCAAGGGGGGCTGCGTCGGTTGTTCCGTCGAGGCGTTGCTGTTCCTCTGGGGTGAGCGCCGAAGTGCTGATCTGGCTGGGATCGAACCCGTAGAGCTCCATAGGCACGTAGTCATCGTTCTCCTCCACCAGGTCGAGCTGGGTGACAAACTCGCGCAGGAACTGGCGCGGCACCACGCCCACATCGCCGCGGAAGCCCTTGGTCACTTCCGCCACCAGACGGTTGATGAAGTCGAGGCTCATCCTCTCCTCGATCTCAGGGCGCGAGGCTGAGGGATAGAGCTCCCGCAGGCGCAGGGCTACCGACCGCAGGCGCTCGGGATCAAACGGTGTCAGCTCCAGCTGGGGCTGCCGCAGACTTGCATAGGGGCCTTGTTTGCTGAAGCTGATGCGACGGTGCAGGGGTTCCAACCCGGCAACGCCATAGCGGGTGTCGAAGAACTCGGGGGTGCCGGTGAATAGCCAGAGCATCCCCGGATAGGAGCCGGCCGCATCGGCAATTTGACGGATGCCATTGAGCGACTTGTGGCGCGAGTCCGAGCGCATGCGCAGGATTGTTTCGGCCTCATCAATCACGATCAGCAGGCCCTTGTAGCCGGCGGCTTTGACGATCTCCAGCACGCCCCGGAGGTAATCGAGGGCATCGCGGCTGCCGATGTCGCCTTTGATTCCGGCCGCCTTCTTGGAGGCGGCAGCGACGTTGCCACTGCCGCAGAGCCAGGAAATCAGCGCACCGGCCTCTGACACCTCACCCTCTTGCTTGAGACGGAAGATGGTCTGGATGACCCGGATGAAGTCCTGCGGCGCCTGACCGCCGGTCAGGGAGGCCAGGTCAGCCTCCAGCCGGCCCTGCACCTTCTCATCAAAGTCAGCAGCATCCTCGTCTTCGCCGGCGGCAATCAGGGCGTCTTCCACCCTTGCGATCCAGCGATCGAGGATGTCGCTGAGGGCACCGCGGGGGCAGGTCGAGGTGCCTAGCTCGGTCATCACCTTGCGGTAGACGTCATCGAAGCGGTGGAATTTGAGGTCGTTATCCGAAACGACGACAAAGCTGGTGGCAAAGCCCCGCTCCTTGGCATCGAGCAGGGCAAGGCGGGCCATGAAGGTCTTGCCGCAGCCGTAGCCGCCGCGCAGAAACTTGATCGTGCCCTCGCCGCCACCGGCGAGCTCTAGCTGGCGGTGCAGCTCGCCGCGCTGTTTCTCGATGCCCACAGCAAAGGTGTCGATGCCGCGCTCGGGCACCAGCCCCTTTCGCAGCGACTCGAAGACGTGCTCGACATCCTTGGCGGTCAGGGTGCTCATCAGCTCTGCTCCTTCACGTAGCGCTTGACCTCGCCCACCACCACGACACGCACGGAGAATGGCGCCCGGCTGGCCAGGTCGTCGACCTGGACGGAGAAGCGCCGGGCGGCCCGGGGGGAGCCCAGCATGGCAGCCATCTCCGGCTCGGTGATCGCGCCGTGGGTAGCCAGGTGGGAAAACAACTGGCGGATTTTTTCATCCTCGGAAAGGTCCACCAGCCACTGCGGCATTGCGCTGTCCTGCAGGGTCGTCGTCGCAGGCGTTGGGGCCTGCTCCATCACCTCGGATTGACGCTGCGGGGCCGTGGAGAGCGCGCTCACCAGGAAGCGAGCCTCCGGGATGCTGGAGACAACCTGATCCGTGGCGCCGGGGTGGAACACCTCCACCCGCACCTTCTCCTGACTACTGCCGCGGAGGCGGAAGAACAGCTCGAAGGATTCACCCACCGGGGCCTGGATCATGTCGCCGTTGAGCGTGGCCCCACCACGAGGCTGGGTCAACTCGACCTGCAGATCGGGATCGTCCGGACACCTGAGAGCCAACTCGATCCGGCTTGGGCCGCTGAACGCCAACGCCATCTGATCCACAGTGCACACCTGAATGTCCAGACAGAGGTAGTCGCCTACACCAGGGCGCTGTTGGGCCTCAATCCGGTAGGTCTGGGCCGATCCACCAGGCTTTTCACGGTGCTGAATCGTCAGCACCGGAATCAGCCGCTCCTGCAGGCTGTTGCCCCCATGCACGAAACGCATGTTGTGCTTGCCGATATCGAAAACGGCGGTGTCTTCGGGCATCATCAGCTGGCCCTCCACACCCTGATAGCCGAGATCGGTCAGGGCCACGCGCACTTCGCCGTCGTGATTGGCGGCATGGGGGCGTATGACGTGTCGGCGGCTGGGTGTGGTCTTGGTGCCATGTGAGCGCACCGCTGGAGGCAGCCCCTCAAGCAACAGGAAGCCATGATCTGAGGTGATCACAAAATTGCGAACGCCAGCCTTGCGCAGGCGTTGCCACGCAGAGCGAAGATCGCGAAGGACACGAGCGAAAACGTCGAGGCCCACACCAGCTTCACCGGCACCGTCGATTTCTTTGTTGTAAATCATCAGGAGACGAGCCTGATTCACTGTGTTTCTGAGCTTGTCAGCCGTGAGGCTGATGAGTTCTTCGAGGCTGATTTTCTGGGCCTTGGCGCCTGGGGTGCAGGCCTGCATCGCGCGCAGGCGGGTGTCGGGGTTGGTGACCAGAAACTCTCCAGCACGGATCCCCTGAATGGAACCACCATCGTTGGAGGAGAGGCTGGGGCTGAGGCGTCCCTGGGAGACCACCGGTGCCAGTACGTTCATGCCCACCGCCGTGATGGTGGGGAGTTCCGCGAGCCTTGCCTTGAGCTGCACGTTCGAGGCTGGCGTGTCCTGCAGCTGCTGGAACAATTCAATCGCCATCTCGTAGCGGAGGGCATCCACAAGAAATACGGCGCAGCGCTGGCTCTCGCGGTTCAGGGCATTGCGC
Organism: Synechococcus sp. UW140; assembly: GCA_945878795.1. GTDB lineage: Bacteria > Cyanobacteriota > Cyanobacteriia > PCC-6307 > Cyanobiaceae > Cyanobium. The sequence goes on along the minus strand of CAMDWF010000002.1, from coordinate 1,777 downwards.
AGCAGTGGTTCCACTTCCTCGTGGAACAATTGGCGCTGCTGGAGGGAAGGCTCGGGCAGGAAGCCATGCTCCTTACATAGCGCATTGAAGGCGATTGCCCAGCGGTCGGCCCACTGATGCCAGAGTTGGCGCAGACCATCAAGTTCCACCAGCAACCGTTCAAAACCAGGAATCTGGGGCGTCAGGGCGGTGAGGCGCCGCTGCTCGAGCAGCCGGTGGGCCTGATCCACGGCGGCGCCGCGTGCCACGTAGCGCTCCACCGCCTGCTGCAATGACGGGAGGTTGGGGGGCAGATCGCCAGCGTGGTGGATGGCCTCGCCGAGACGGGCGGCAGCGGCGATCAGCTGCCAGGTTTCATGCCGGGCGGGATCCTGCTGCAACCAGAAGGAATCGCTCTGCTGCTTGCTATCGCTGCTCAGGCGCTGGGCGGCCCACTGGGCGGCGCTGCGGAACTGGCGCTGCTGCAGGGCATCGAGGGCAGCCTCCAGCACCGTGCTCTCCTCGAAGCGGAAGGTGTCGATCCGGCCCAGGTCTTCGGCTTTGGCCAGCTGGCGTTCCTCGCTGAGCAGCAGTTCGGCTTCATCGGCCGTGCGCTGATAGAAGGCGGTGTGGCGCGCGCGCAGATGGCTGGCCAGCTCACGGCAGGTGGTGACCAGACGGGCTGGGATGGCTTTGGCGGCTTCTGCGGAGGCACCCCTCGGAGCACGCTTGAGGTCGTGGACGTATTCGACGACCAGGGCCCAGCTGGTGAGCATGAAGGCGAGGTCATCCCGTTGCTGGCGACTGGCGGGGCGGCCTGGTTCCCAGTCGTCCGGGGTGGTTCTGGGCTTGGTCATGGCCAGCGGCAGCCAAGAGGACGGCAAGGCGATTACGGCCTCCACGGCCCGCAGGAACTCATCGCGGGCCTCGGCCGAGGTGAGCTGCCGGCAGAGGGGCCCATCGCTGAGCAGCTGCTCCACCACGTCCACCACGGGGGTGGAGCGGACCTGTTCGTAGAGCCCCCCGCCATCGGCTTGGAGCTGGGCCTGCAGCCAGGCATCCGCCATGGCCAGCGTTTCGGGCTCCGTGGCCACGAAGGCCTCGATCGCTTCCCCAGGCACCTGGCCGGCGGCCGCCTCGCGAATCAGGGTGCCAAGCGCCTTTCGGAAGCGGGTGCCACTGCTGTAGAGCCCCAGCACGGGGGTCTGGGTCACGGTGTCCTCCGTGAAGCCGGGCAGGTGAATGAGCAGCCTTGGTGGATCGGAGCCGGCGGCCACGGCATCGAGGTCGAGCATCAGCGCCAGATGACTCCCCCGAAAGCCATGCACCGCATAGGGCAGAGCGCCTTCGGCGCGCAGGGCCTGGAGCTGATCCACCAGCGGGCTGTAGTTGCCATCGCGATCCAGCCAGATCACGATGCCGCTGCGCTGCACCTGTTGGCGGAGCTCGGCTTCGAGAGCCGTGGAGATGGGGCCGAGGTTGCTCACTGGTACCTCGCGAGCCATTCCCAGCCGTCCACGAATTCACCAGAACTAGATCTTGAGGCAATTGAACTCACAAGCCTATAAAAGGTGGAGGATGGATTCATAAATGGCTTGCCACCCTCAGCCTTGGCTTCAGAATCCATCCGATGCGCAACGCGAACAGCATTTTCTATGCCGGCGCGATAGGCCTCAAAGCGAACATGCTTCTTGTAGCCAACGTCAAATCTCTTAAGCAATCTCTTAATCTGATCGCGATGCAGTTGCCCTGGTGCTTCACGGTGGTGAATCAAGAGCCAGAGCTCAATGCACGGATT
>CAMDWF010000001.1 GCA_945878795.1 Synechococcus sp. UW140 | reverse complement strand
AGGGTGCCATCACCGTTGTCGGTAACGCCAATGCCATCGGGGATGCCGTTGAAGCGATAGCCGTTGTTGCCTTGCTCACCCGCATCAATCACCTCGCGGAACACGGCGCGGCCTTCCGTTCCCACCAGGAATGTTTGTGCGGGCAGGGCGGCCTCGCTCACCTGTGTGCCCAGGGTGAGGGGCAGGGTGTTGGTGGCACCGCGCAGATCCAGCTCATAGACGCTCTTGAAACCGTTCAGGGTCCGGCTGCTGTCGCGCTCCATCACCAGGAACACATTGCGGGTCGCGTCATAGGCGACATCGCCGATCTTGTCCTGGCCGGCGCGGCCACTCAGCTGGTAGAGATGCTCTTTAACGGGGGTGCCGGTGGCGGGATCGATCGCCAAAATCCGGGTGATCTGCGAGAGGCTGCGCTCTGCAACGCCGTCGCCGTTGCTGTCCACATCCATGGGGCTCTGCACAAAGGCATAGAGCAGGCCATCCTTGGAGTTGAAGGCCATGCCTTCGATGCCGCGGTTGCTCTGGCGGTTGCCGTAGATGGCGGGCAGGCTGTCGATTGTTTCGGCGCCGATCACAATGCCGTGCTGGGCCTGCAGCTGGGCTTTTTGGCCAGCTGGGATAAAGCGCTGGATCAGATTTCCAGTGGTGAAATCAAAGATGGAAATCTGGCCGCGGTATTCATCGCCAACGGCGAAGACTTGGCGGGAGGTGCCGCCGATGCTGGTCGTGAAAACAGAAACGGTTTCTGAATCGATGCCGAAGGGGTCGTAGGCAAGGTTCTGGTTCGCCGTATCGATGGGGACATCGTCTTTCCCTTGCAGCTGCGGCAGACCCGTCAGGGCAGTGCCGTCAGCGCGGTTCAGGCCAATCTTGCGCAGCTCGGTTACGGCGCCAGTGGCGCGGTCCATGCCCAGCTTGTAGATGGTGGGCTGGAAGTCGGGATCGAGAAACTGGCGCTTGCCGTCAACCAGCGCCCCATTGGGACCCCGATCGGTCACCGAGTAATAAATGTCGAGCGTTGCGCTGCCGACGGTTTCGGTGCCAGCAAAGAACAGACCGGAGAGGCCACCAGCCTGAACGCCAGAGGGGAGATTCTGGTTACCAGCTGCGTAGGAAAGGGTGTAGGAGTAGTTCTTGGCGCTGGCGGCGCCGCGATCCCAGTCCTGGATGCCAGCGGAAAAGATCGAGGTGATCCTCGGGGTGGTGGTGCTGATGTCCAGCACGGCGATGCCATTGTTTTCCTGCAGCGACACGTAGGCCGTGTTGCCATCGGCGGTGATCGCGATCGCCTCAGGCTCGATGTCCTGGGCCAGGGTGGTGGTCACCCCGGCTTTACCGGTGATGCGAATGCCACGGTTGCTCAGCTCGGCCTTGCGGTTGTTCCAGGCACTGAAGTCGACGGTCTGCACCTGGGACTGGCCAGGCACCACGGGCGTGGTGGCCAGATAGCCGCTGGTGTCGATCAGGGAGATCGAACCCACCGGATCAATGGTGTAAGCGGTGTTCGGCTCGCCTTCGTTGGTGAGTAGCAGCTTCTTGCCATCGCTGCTGAACTTCACCATGTCGGGCAAAGCGCCGACGGTGACGGTGCTGATGTGAACCGGCAGCGCGGGATTGCTCAGGTCATAGAACTGAACAAAGCCGTTATCGGTCTTGACGCTGTTCTGAACAGCAACGGCCAGGAGCTTGCCGTACACAGCGGCGCTCTGCAGGGTCTGGCTGCTGTCGGCCGGGGTGGCCTTGGCCACGGCCACCGGGGCAGCTGGGTTGCGCAGGTCGCTGACCACGATGGCGCCGGAGCCGCCACCCACGGTGTAGAGGTAGCCGCTGGCGGGGTTGAAGGCAGAGATCTCGGCGTTGGCCCCGAGGGCTGAAACGTTGATCGCGCCATTGACGGCGGCAACGGAAGGATTCAGCGAAGCGAAAATCAGGGCCACGTTAGAGAAGGCACGTTGGCCGATAGTGGCGCCTGAACCGAGGCCGTTGGTTAAAGAGAAACGGTGGCCCTGGTTAAGAGATTGCTAAATGTATGGGGACTAACAGATCGACGTAGCGCTGCTTACGTCTGACGTGATGGGGGTCAGAGCTTTTCGAGGGAATCCCAGAATGGCAGGATCTGTTGCGTGAAGATCGCAATCACCGGACGCTGCCGAAGAATGATGTTGGCAGTTATGGACATTCCCGAAACCAGTCTCAGCTTTTTGCCACGGTAATCAAGATAACTCCGCTCCATGCCCACAGTGACAGGGAAGCGGAAGAAATTATAGGTTTGATCAGGCGGCAACACATCAGATCCCACCTTTGAGATATTGCCCTTAACATCACCAAATTCACTAGAAGGAAACGCATCAATGCGAACCTGAACCTTCTGGCCAGTCCTGATGAATCCAATATCCTTGTTTGCGATGAAAATTCTCGCCACCAGCTGATCATTTGGAACGATCTTCAGAACGGGTTCGGGCACATTTCCACTCACCACATAACCTGGCGAGGTTGGCTTGAGATCAAACACCACACCAGAGACAGGTGCCTTGATACTCTGGTATTTGAGGGTAAGGCTGGTTTCACTAATCTGGTTTTCAAGTTCAGCTAGTTGTTTCTGGCCTTCTTCAATCTTGGAACTGAAATCAACACGGGTGAGAGCCATGGTGTTGAGCAGTTTCTGGCGAGCCTCTACTAGGGCCGATCGGGAGCGTTTCAGCTCTGCTCGCTTGCTTTTCACATCACCTTCAAGGGCAATGTATTCCTGATACTCCTTGAGGTACTGGGATCTGGCCATCGCACCTTCTTTAACCAGCGGTGAGATGTCATCAACGATGCGCCTGCGGATCACCAGGGAGGATTCAGAGGCGCGTAACTGAGCCGTGACTGAATCAACGGCCCGCTCGGCCTGCACGACCGACTGACGCGAGGCATCAATTCGGCTGGCATATTCATCGCGCAGGGCCACCAATTTGCCAACCTGGTTGGAATTCAAATCTCGCAACTGGGGCCGCTCTCCCAACTGCACCCGGCTCAAGGCCAGGTCAGCACGAACTCGCTCACGCACACTTTGCAATGCCTTGAGCTTGGCCTTGGCCGCATCGGTATCCAAAATCAGCAGGGTCTGTCCCTTGTCCACCACATCCCCATCTCGCACCAGAATTTCGGCAATCACACCGCCAAGGGGTGCTTTGACCTCCTTGGTCACCCCTTTGGGCTCGAGCTTGCCAGTGGCCTGCACGGTTTCATCGATGCGGGCGAAGCTCGACCAGACAATGCCAAAGCCGGCCAATCCCACCATGGTCCACAGGATCCAGCGACTCCAGCTGGTACTCGGCTGGAGTGCGGTCCAGTGCTGGCGGGATGAATCGGCGGTCAGGCGATAAATCAGGCGGCCTGAACGCTGCTGAAATCCAGGAAGACCTTTGGTCTTAAACCAGAGAACGGGCTGAAATTTCTTGTCTTTGTTCAAACTCATCGTGTGCTCATGGTTACGGCAGGGACGACTGCGGCAACACCTTCCAGAGGCGGCTGAGGCTACCCCCACCCTGACGCTTTTCAGTGCCTAAATAAACCGCCGCCATGCCATTGGCTACCCGCTTCACCAGTCCGATTGGGAAGCCATGGCGGGAGCCGTAGTTGAGCAGGGCGCTAGGGGAACGCAATCCCAGGGCTGTGGCTGCGTGGGTGGTAGGCAGGGAAGGTTCGGCCGGTAGCTGCTGGAGCTGCAGGGGATTGAGGAGAAGCACGTCGGCGCGGGGCCGGCCCGCGGGATTGGGCAGCGGGGTGGTATGTAGCGGGGTGGTAGGCAGTGGGGCGATGGGAAGTAGAGTGCTGGGAAGTGGTGAAGGGGCAGCTTCTAGGGCCTCCAACCGTTTGAGGATCTGCTGGAGCAGGGGCTGTTCTTGCAAGACTGGGTTTTGCGAGACTGGGTCCTGGGAGAGTGGGTCTTGGGCAAGACCACCCGGGGGTCCCTGGGGTTCAAGCTGGGGCCGGCGAAAAAACATCATCACCAGTTGGCCGACCGGGAAGATACCAATAAACTCCCACCCCTCCTGGCCAAAACCATTGATAAATCCCTGGAGCTGGGCGGCTGGATGCTGCGACTGCTCAGCTCCAGGCTTAGCAGCCCCGGTGTAATGGTCTGGGAACTCCTGCTTGAGGTAGGACTCTGAAAAGAGGGGATTCTGGGCGGGCGGCGGTACTTGTTGAGGGGGAGGGGACTGCTGGGGACCCTGCACGGGCGGTGCCGGAGGGGTGCTGTCGATATTGAGGTGAATCACCCGGGTTTCCCAGCGCTGATGCGCCCCAGTGGTCGTGGTCATGGGAACAGGCAAATGGGATGGGGGCAAACAGGCAGTTTCAATAAACTAGGGCGTGGAAACACGGACAACCGATCAAGCCGCCTCACCTGCGGCCTCCTGCTGGCGAAACAGGGTGTAGTAACGGCCACGCAGATCGGTGAGCTCCTGGTGGGAGCCATCTTCCACAAGGGCGCCCTGGTGCATGAGCAGGATGCGATCAGCGCTGCGAATCGTGTTGAGGCGATGGGTGATGAACAGCACGGTGCGGCCACGCAGGGCTTCCATCAGGTTGAGGCACACCTTGCGCTCCGTATCCACATCCAGGGCGCTCGTGGCCTCATCCATGATCAGAATGCGGGGGTTCTGGAGCACGGTGCGGGCGATGGCAATCCGCTGGCGCTGGCCGCCGCTGAGGGTGCCGCCGCGCTCCCCCACCGGCGTGTTGTAACCCATCGGCAACTGCATGATGAAATCATGGGCACAGGCAATCCTGGCTGCGGCGATGATCTCATCGCTGGTGGCCTCAGGGTTGGTGAGGGAAATGTTGTCTTGAACGGTGCCTTCGAACAGCAGCGATTCCTGGGGAACGATGCCGATCTGACGGCGCAGGGAATAGAGCTCCACCTTGGCAATGTCGAAGCCGTCAATAAAAATCCGGCCCGAAAGGGGGGGGTAAAGACGGGGAAGCAACTTGGTGAGGGTGCTCTTACCAGAACCGGACTGACCGACGATGCCGACAAACTGACCGGGTTCAATCAACACCGACACATTGGCGAGCTGCAGTGGGCCCTCCTGGCCAAAGCGGAAGCTGAGATCTTCGTAGATGATCTGGCCTTGGATCTCGGGCATGGGAATGTTGGTGCGATCAACGAGCTCCGATTCCTGCGGGGTGTCGATGATGTCAGCTAGCCGCTCCATGGATAGGGCAGTTTGCTGAAACGTTTGATAGAGCTGCACCATGCGCATCAAGGGGCCAGTGACATAGCCAGCAATGATGCGGAAGGCGATTAAACCGCCGAGGGTGAGTTGACCTTCCAGCACCAGCCAAGCCCCCACGCAAAGCACTGAAAGGCCTGAAAGTTGGTTCAGAAAATTGGTGAGAGAGTTGGCTGAGGTGGAGGTGATCGCATTACGAAAGCCCTCAGCAACAAATTTTCCGTAGTTCTCCTTCCATTTCCAACGGGCTTTGAGTTCAAAGTTTTGAGCTTTCACGGTCTGAATACCACTCAAGATCTCCACCAAGTGGCTTTGGGTGCGGGCATTCAGCTCGGCCTTGGTGCGCAGCTGGGCCCGCACCACCGGCGACATGCCGATCGTGATGGCTGCCAACAGGGGAACAACCAGCAGGGCCACAATTGTAAGAATCCAGCTATAGAGAAGCATCACGGCGATATAGATCACCGAGAACACGGAATCGAGAACCACCGTGAGGGCCGTTCCGGTAAGAAAAGAACGGATGTTCTCCATTTCACCGAGACGGGAGGAAAGCTCACCGACGGGGCGCCGGTCGAAATAACCGAGGGGAAGCTTGAGCAGGTGATCGATGATCACCTCCCCGAGGGAAAGGTCGATGCGATTGGTGGTGTCAACGAACAAATTGGTGCGCAGGGCGGTGAGCATGTTTTCGAAAATCGAAAAGGCCACCAGCAATACCGCGAGCACCGGAAGGGTATTGAGGCCGTTCTGACCAATCACCTTGTCGACGATCTGCTGGACAAGCAGCGGATTCATCAGTTGGAACAACTGCACAAACAGGGAGGCCACCAGCACCTCAATCAAGGGGCGGCGGTTCTTCTTGATGGAGGGCAGAAACCACTTGAGGCCAAAGCGGGATTTGGGGGTGGTGGGCAGGGTGCGCAACAGCAGCACGGGCAAGCCCTGGGCCTCTTCCGGCTGCAGGCGCATCAACTCATCCACGCTGCGGGTCATCAGCCCCTCGCGAGGGGCGCCAATCAGCACTTCCCCCGGCCGCACGGCATACAGCACCGACAACTCATCGCCGCTCAGCAAGAGGGCGGGTGTGGTCACGCGCTCGATCAAATCCTTGGGAACCTCGGCCAGCTGGGTCTGCAGACCGAAGTATTCAGCCAGGGCAGCGCAGAGCTGCAGCGACAGGCCACCGGTGCGTTGGATCTGCTCCTCAAGCAGGCGTGCCAGCACATCGGGCTTGATCGGGAAGCCGAGGGATTTGGCCAGCATGCGGAAGCAGGCCACCGCCTCCGGCACCTGACCAACCGCCCGGATGAGAGGGAAGGTATCGGGAGCATCAGCCGTTGAAGGATCGAGGCGCGGCTCCTGGTGATCGGAGCCTGGAATCGGCTCAGGTAGCGCCAAGGGCGCTGGAGCTGGCGCAGGGGGAAGGCTGTTGGTCTGCCCCCAGGGGTCGGAGATGGGGGCTGGAGCTGCTGGGGTTGGGGACTGGGGAAAGGCGGCTGGCTGGGGAAGGGCAGCTGGGGAAGGGAATGGGGAAAGCGGCTGGGGTGCAGGGGACTCGGGATGGGGTGCCCCCAGCAGGGCATGGGGCAATTGCACCAGCTGCAGGGTGAGGCTGGGTTCAGATCGAACCCGTTCCAGCAATTGGGGCAGGGGCAGGCCCGGGGGCAGCTGCAAGGTGGTGCCCGAGCCGGGAAAACTGCGCAACAAAAACCACTGGCCATCGGCCTCGCCCAGGCCGGCGAGCTCGCGGGCGGTGCAGGTGCGCATGAGGGCTGCGCTGTGGAGGCGCATCACCCAGGTGCGAAAGGCCTTGCCTCCTTGGTGCAGACGCGCCTGGGGCAGGTGGGGCAGCACGGGACCCAGCTGGGCAAGCTCATGACGGAGCTGTAGCCATTCCGCCAGGGAGGGCAGCTCCAGGGCCATCCGCTGGAATTGGGCCTGGGGGAGGCGGTAGATGCGGCCTGGCGCCGATACCGAGAGGCGGTAACTGGTGAGATCGGGCAGCAGGGAGGTCTGCAGCAGCTCAGGGCCACTGAGCAGGCCATAGGTGATTGATTTACCTTCCCCATCCGAAGCGGGATGGGGGCCTACCAGCCGCACCACCGCATCGAGTAGCCAAAGGCTGCAGGGTTCACCATCGAGGCGGGTGGGGAGGGCCGCACCCAACTCCAAATCCAGGAGCTCAAAACCCGAGAGCCAGGGTTCGAGGATTTCCGGATGCAGCGCTTTGAATGGCTCGAAGCGGCGCAGCTCGTCAACGGTGAGGGTCACGGAAGGGTTTGTGTCAAAGGCGCCGCTTGCGTTGCATCCAGACGATGGGAGATCACAAGGTGTTTAGAACCTCCCCAAGGCTGGGAAGGTTCTTATCGATTGGAGATGGGTGTCTTGAAGACATCTGCCAATGATCGAATCGCAGAGCCAGACAATCCCACCTTGGGCAGTATCCCTTCATGGTGAACTAGGTCAGTGAGACCAACCTAGTTCAATGAAACCCAAGCCAGTTCAATTACAAGCTACCTAGTTCAGTGAAAACCAAACCCGCAGATCACCTATTCAAAGGGCAGGAGGCTCAAAGGGCAGGCTGCTGCTGACGCAGGGCCTCCACCTCCGAGAGGGTGGCACTCAGTTCGAGCACATTAGAGGCTGAGCCGAGGCTGGTTGCACTGACGCCCTTGAGGAAGGCCACGGACTGGCCAGCCACGCTGACATCCGTGCCGCCGTACTGCTGGTTGAACTGCACATCGCCGAGGGCAACGGGACGCTGACTGGTGCTGCCGGTGGGCACGCTGAGGCCCACCAAGAGCAGTTTGTCGCTGCCTACAACGAAGTCGGAGACGGTGTTGCGAAGGGCGGGGCGCTCGCCATAGGCCACCACGAACCGGTCGTTGCCGCTTCCACCCACAAGGGTGGCATCTCCCTTGACGGCTACCAGCAGGTCATTGCCCGTGCCACCGCTCAGAAGATCTCCAGCTGCTCCGATCAAGGTGTCGTTACCGGCATCGCCACTGAGGGTTGCCTTGACGCCAGGGGTTAAGGCAAACGCCAGCTCGTTAAAGAGCAGGTCGTTGCCATCTCCGCCCAGCAGCAGATCTCCACCTTGGCCAATCAAACGGTCATCGCCGCCGAGGCCTTCGAGACGGTTCTCATTGGCATTGCCGATCAGGGTGTTGGCCAGGGCGGTGCCGCGGGCATTGAGGGCATCGCCCAGCAGGGTGACATTGGTGGCACCGGCCCTGAGCACCTGGCTGACGGAGGAGAGCACCGTGTTGACATCTGAGCCAATGGTGCTGTTCTCCACAATGCGGGTATCGCGGTTGTCGACCACGAAGGTGTCGGAACCGGCGCCACCGATCAGCACGTCGGCGCCGCCGCCGCTTTCGAGACGGTCATTGCCAGCGCCACCATCGATGACATCAGCACTACTGGTGCCCTGAAGCAGATCACTGGCATTGGTGCCCGTGAGCAGACTGCTGCGGGCGATCAAACCTGAATTCGCCACACTGCCAACCGCAGCGTTGTCATCACCGCGGCCGCCATCGCGGACATAAACGGCGAGGGCATCGATTGCCCCATCGCCATTGCTGTCTTCCAGGCGGGCTCCAGTACCGGTGGTGAGGTCATAGGTGAACTCGCGGTAGCTGTCGCTGAGCTGATCCCATTTGAGGTAGGTGTTCGCCTCCAATCCGGCAGGGAGGCTGAACAGGAACTTCACCAAGCCAAGATCAGTGGTGGAACCAGTCTTGTTGGCTTCAAAGGTGATGTGCTCGCTGGCGATGGTGAGGCTATCGCCGTAGCGACCGGTTAGCTCCTGCTGCTCGTCTAGGTCGATGGTGGATTCGGAAGTGAGCTTGAGATCAAGCACTTGGCCTGTGGGGTTGTAGGCCAAACCAACGATGGTCTGCTCGCTCGCTGCATCACCACCGGAGATGGCCAGGTGCTTGCTGCCGGCTCCAATCAGACGGCTGTTGAAGGTGTTATCAACAATGAGCAGCTCACGGGCGCTGGCATCAACGCTGCGGTTACCGGCATTGTCAACGCTGCTGAGCTCAACCTCGTAGGTACCGGGGGTAAGCCGCGGGGCCACCAAGCTCCAGGTGCCAGCGCCAGGGTTGAGGGTTAGGCCATTGGAACTGGTGTAGGTCACACCGTTGAGACGAAGCTCCAAGGTTTCACCATCGGTCTGGGAAGCCTTGCCTGTCAGGGTGATCGAAGCGTCAGTGGTCCCGACCTTGCGGTCGACAGAGGCCGTGGGGACCTGGATGTCGACCTTGTAAGGCGAACTGTTGAGGCTGACGCTATTTCCTGCGTTATCGCGGAACTTGACCTCGAGATTGGCGGAGGCAGTGTCTACAGGGGCCTCATTGAGGTTGTAAGTAGCCGTCCAACTGGAGGCAGCGGAACCAACTCCACGGGTGGCGGCAACAACGCCACCACCAAAAGCTGTGAAATCAACGCTGACAGATGCGGTATCCGGATTGGGATCGGAGACGGTGGCACGCACGGTGTCACCGGTGCGGTAGGTGCCATTGGTGCCTGTCGCGCCAGTGAGCACAACGGAGCCGGCACTGATCTGGGTGTCGACCGTGAAGGTGGGGGAATCAGCGCTGGCGAGGTTGCCCGCCTCATCAAGAAGGCTTGCCACCAAACGCTTATTGGTTCCCTGGCCGAGGCTGACGATGTTGGCGGCTGTCAGGACGTAGCTCCAGACACCATTGAGATCGGAGGTGGTGGTACCCAGGGTTGTTGTGCCGTTGCTGGTTTTGAGGGTGATCTGGCGGTTGGCCTCGGCAGTGCCGGTGATCAACTGATCGCCAGCCAGGGAGGTGATGCGGCCATCACCACCGATTTGAGGGGCGAACGCAATGGCGGGGCCGGTGGTATCGATGCGAATGGTGGCGGTGTTCTGGGCTGTAAAGCCTGTGTTCCCGGCGGCATCAATCTGGCGAACCTTCACCTGGGAAGCCCTGTAAGTGCCCTGATCCAGTTGGAAGCTGGTGACCAACACACCATCGACGGGGGCAATGGTGGTCCAGCTGGCACCACCATTGCGGCTCCACTGCCAGCTGGCACCGCTCTCTAGACCGCTGACGGTCACGAGCTTGCTGCTGGTCAGGGAATCACTTTGACTGTCACCCAAATCTGTGAGGGTGAAGACCGGGGCGACAGGGGCCGTGGTATCGACGCCGTAGCCGCGGCTGCCGCTAAAGGTGGCCGGGTTTCCGGCGCTATCAAAGGTGGTCACCGAGGCGGTGACTGTGGGCACGGTGGCCAAGGCGAGGTCGCTACCGGAGAGTTCAACCGAGAAGCCAAGGGTGTTGCCGGGTTGTTGAGCGACACTGCCGGTGACGCTTGGACCGCCCGCAATGGTGACGGTTACGGCATCACCAGGCTTGACATCACCGCTGACCGTGCCGGTGATGGTGATCGCAGTCGCGGTTTCAGCGATGTTGACCACACCGTCGGCAAGGGCGACGATCGGATTGACGTTGATCGAACCGGTGGGGGGCTTGGTGTCCACCTGCACGCTGAGGTTCGCGTTTCCAGAGGTATTGCCAGCGCCATCGGTGGCGGTGGCCCTGAAGCCGAAATTGGTGGACGCGTCGGTGCTGCTCATCTGAGAGGCAACGGACACGGTGGCGCTGTAGGCGCCGTTCCCGGCGGCGGTGACCGTGGTCAACAGATCGTTGCCGCGATAAAGCCGCACGGTGGAGCCTGCTTCTGCAGTGCCCTGGAGAATGAAACTGGTCTTGTTGGTGAGGCCGTCGTTATTGGAACCACCGGACCCGAAGGTGTCGTCAGCATTGTTGAGCTGGAACTGGGGGGCTCCTGGAGCCACGGTGTCGATGGCCTGGCTGGCCCGGGCAGGCACCGCCGCCACTGGATTTCCGGCGCCATCAATGGCGCCGCCTGCCTTGAGACCAAGCGTCAGGTCAGCTGCCGCGATACCACCGGCCGGCGCAGCCGTCACCTGATACGAGGTACCCGAACCGCTAACACCTGTGATCGTGCCGCTGGTGAGCGCAAAGCTTTCGTCGCTTACGCCGCTCACCGCTTCCGAGAACGTCACCGTGAAGGTGACGGGCTGGTTGGTGGTTGCCGCACTGATGCTGTCGACCACAGTGACAACGCTGGGCGCTGTGCGATCCACGGCCAAGGACAGGCTGCCGGTGCTGCCAGCGGTAGCACCCGCTACGTCTAAAGCTGTGATGAGCAGGCCAGCGCTGGCGTTGTCGGGAAGGGCCTGCAGGGCTGCGCTGGGAATAGCCAGGGTCCAGGCGCCACCAGGCTGGACTTGGGCGGAATAGGAGCTGCCACCGATGCTCAGCTGGAGGGGCTGGCCTTCCAAACCAGCGGAGCTGCCACTGATCGAAAGACCGGCGGCCGCTTCTGCGGCGTTCAGGACGTTATTGCCGGCCAGGGTGTTGACAACGATCGAGGGGTTGGTGCCCTTCACCACGGCGGTGGCTGGTGTGCCATCGCCACGGGCACCAGCAGCAACGCTGACCCGCTGCCCAGTAGCGGCTTTACCTAGGGCACCAGTGACGCTCTCGAAGTAGAGGTCTGGGGTTGTGGCATTGCCCTCAAGGCGCCAGAAGAAGGCGCCGGTTTGGGCAAAGGCCACGGTTTGCGTGCCGGCCTTTACGAACTCGATATTGCTGAGGGTGTCTGTGCCCTCGCCAGCAGAGCTGACGACGACAAAACCATTGGCGCCTTTGGTGAACGTGAGGTCCGAAAGAGGCGTGCCATAGATGGCGGTGTCGCTGCCCTGGGCCCCATTGAGGGTGTCGTTGCCAGCCTTGCCGGTGATCCGATCGCTGCCACTGGTTCCGATGAACCCATTGGCAGAACCAATGACGCTCTGCAGCGGGGTATAGCCGCTGTAGGCCTCACCCTGAAGCGAGGTGCTCTGGCCACCCAGGTTGAGGGTGAAGGCTGAGAGATCAACAGTTCCCCCAACACCGTCGACATTCAGGGCCTCTGACCAGCCGGAACGGGAGCCGGCCAGGTTGAGGCCTGCTCCGGCGGTCCGCAGACCGCTCGCAGAAGCCCAGTTGTAAACGGCAACAGCGTTCTTCGCGAAGCCGCCCTCGACGGTGACACCGTTGAAGGTGATCGTGCCCATCACAGGACCGTCGCCCTTCCAAACCTGGCCGAAATCGGTGGCCGGATCGTTACCTTCCAGCTGGAGCTTGGTAGCCCCCTGCAGCTGGAAGCCATAGAAGGACGATTGGCTGCTAGGAGCAGCGCTGCCACTCAATGGCGCTCCCTTCACCGTGACATTGGTGAAGCTCGCGTCGCCATCAAAGCCAAACGCCATGACACCCACATAGCCATAGGAACCAGCAGCAGCAGTAGTTCCATCAGGGTTCTTACCAGCGGCAGTGGCTGCGCTCTGGTCGATCACGGTGTTCTCCACCGTGAGACTGCCCAAGCTGGAGAGGGGATTTGACAGGTCTATCCGCAAGCCAGCGTTGCTGTTGTTGGAGAAGGCGGAGTTACGGATCACCAGGCCACCCACATTGGCAACGTCGGTGATGCTGGGACCATTAACTAAGATGCCATCGGTGCCACCGCTGAAGGCCAGGCCATCCACCGTGACAGTGCCCGCGATGGTGCCGCTGAGCACCAGCCCGCGGGTCCCTGGAGAGTTGAGCACCACATCGGGGCCAGGCGTGGCGGGGTCATTGACACCCACCAAGCTGATGGCCTTGTTGGTGATCGTGATCGGCACACCATTGGTGTAGGTGCCAGCCGCAATGCGGATCACGTCACCATCAACAGATGCATTAATGGCAGCCTGGAGATCGCTGTAAAGAGCCAGTTGGCTGTTATTGCGCTGCAGCTGGAAGGGCAACGCTTGGACCTCAACGGTGCGCGTGTCGCTCAGTGGGCCGTCGCTCACCGACACGTTGACCGTGAGGGACTGGGGGCTAGAGCCAGTAAACGTACGGGCTTGCGCAAGGGTTAGCTGGCCGGAGCCATTGAGCGCCAGACCGCTATTGGCAGGCGTTGAACCCTGGCTCAAGACCAGGTTCAGGGAATCGATATCCGTAGCCGAAAGACCAGTGATATTCGCCCCGGCAACACCACCCCATACCTGTAGGCCGGTTGGGATGGCATTGAACTGGGGAGCATCATTGACAGGCGTCACATCCAGGAGCACCTGGGTTAGGGAGCCAACGTTGCCGGAGGCATCGATCGGCGCAACGCTGAAGCTGCGGTCTTGGTCGTTATTGGCGGCAGGCACATAACGCAGCGAACCGGCAGTGATCTCGCTGATGCTGAATTGCTGGTTAAGCGCAATGGCCACCCAGCCAGAAGCCTCATTGCGCTGCAACTGGCCAACGGAAGGCAAGGATGTGATCCGCAGGGCAGAAAGGGTTTCGTTCCAGGTCCCCAAAGCTGCCAGCGGGATCGCAACAGCTGCATCTTCCAGATAGGTGACCCCGACGGTGGTGCCGAAGGGGGCCAGGGTGTCGATCGTGATCGCCAGAGACTGGTCGGCGCTGGCGTTGCCGGCAGCATCGGTGGCGCGCACCTTGATGGTGTGGGCGCCATTGCTCAGATCAAACGGCGCGGTGAAGCTGTAGGTGGTGCCGGACACAACGCCGGCGGTGCCCAACAGGTTGGGGCCGTCAAACACCTCCACGGTGGACCCTGCTTCGGCGGTGATGCTGAAGGTGGGACGGGCCACGTTGGTGAGCCTGTCAGAGGAGTTCCCGCTATCTGAGCCGCTGGCCAGGACGAGCGTGAGACCGCTGGCGATGGGAGCCGTGGTGTCCACCGTGACACTCACGGGCGTCGAGGCAGGGCCGCTGTTGCCAGCAACGTCGGTGGCGATGGCGGTGAGGCTGTAGGTGGCGTCGGCCAGGGCGTCTGTGGTGATCTGCCAGAGGCCGTTGGAACCGGCCGTAGCCAGGCCAAGTTGGGTGGCGCCGTTGTAGACGCGCACGCTGCTACCGGCTTCAGCGTTGCCACTCAGCGTGAGGGTGGTGTCGGCGGTGATGCGATCGCTGGCGGAGCGGCCGGTGTCATCGGTGATAGCCGTGATCGCTGGGGCCACCGGGGAAGTGGCGTCGCGCTGGGTGGTGGTGCTCGCGGTGGCCACGTTGCCGGCGTTGTCGGTGGCGGTGACGGTGGCCGCGAGGCTGCCATCCCCCCCCAAGGCTGCAAGCTCAGCGGCAGTGAAGGAGACACTGCCCGTGCCGGCTGAGAGAATGAGGTTGTCCACCGGCTTGGTGACGCTGGCGGCCCCCTTTGTGAGGGTGACGCTGGCGCTGCTGCCGTCGTTGTCGACACCGCTCACGTTGAGGGTCAGGCCCTCGGCGGCATTGAGCAGGGCATCGGTGGCGTTGATGCTGAGGTTGTTACCGGCGTCAGCCTGGTTGTCCAGCGCAAATGCATCGGAGGAGACCACACTGGAACGGTTACCGGCGTCATCGGTGAAGGTGACGGGCACCACACGGCCTGATGCATCAAGACTGCCGGCGGTGATGGTGTAACTGGCCGACCACTTGTCGGTGCCGGCGTCGTAGTTGCCGCTGACCACGCCGCCGCCAAAGGCAGTGAAGTCGAAGCTGGCTTCGGCCACATCGGGGTTGGCATCGGCGGCGCTGACGGTGAGGGTGGAGCCCACCTTGAGCACACCGGAACCAAGACCTGGGTTGGCAACAGAGGTAGTCAGCCCACCAACCGTGGGGGTCTGGTTGTCGATGGTGAGATTGGCGCCATCCACCACCCAGCTAGAGGCGTTGCCGGCTTCATCAATGGCGCGGACGCGCACATTGGCATCGATGATGTCGATGCTGCCTTCGGTGAGGGTGTAGGTGGCGGTCCACTTGTCGGTGGTGGCGTTGTAGGTGGCATTGACCAGACCGCCCTGGTTGACGGTGTTGGCGGCCACCAGGGCTGCAGCGGCACCGGCGGTGGGGGCGATATAGAAGGCGAGGTTGCCACTGCGGCCGAATTCAGAGAAGTCGACCTGGACCGTGTCGCCGCCGTTGAGGAAGGCGGAGCTGGCATCAGGGTCAGCGCCCGCACCCAGATCGGCAGCATCGGTGATCTGGCTGGGATCAAACACCACGGTGATGGTGTCACCCTTTTTGTAGGCACCGGCGGTGCCGCTTGCACCCTGGTTCAGCAGGAAGATGTCGCGGTCGAGGAGATCGGGAGCGGTGTCGTCGCGCTGAATGGTGGTGCCAGTGAGCAGGTTGGTGCTGCCGTCGACGGCATAGACGATTTTGTAGGTAGCGGACGCTTCAGTCGCACCGTGTTCCTTGCCCAGCTGGGTGATGTCGGCCGAGGTGAGGCTGCCACTGGACACCGTGATCTTGGTGGCCTTGTCGAGGATGTCGTTGTTGCCACCCTGATCGATCACCTGCTTGAAGTTGAGGGCCGTATCCACCAGGGAGAAGGTGAAGTTGGCCAACACATCGCTGTTGACAGCACGGATCGCGGCAGCCTGGGCGTAGGTGAGTGGTGTTGCAGAGGCGTCAATCGTGTCGGCAATGGCCAGGGTTGCACTGGCATCTAACTGCAGCGTTGCGCTAGTGGCCGATGCGAAGATCGAGCCGAGGGAATTTGCAGCGATGGTGAGATTGAACGTGGCATCTGTGGTGTCGCTCACGTTCTGCAGCAGCTGCAAGCTCTGGCCGCTGTACGCCGTGACATTCAGTATGGAACCGGTGGAGACAGTGACGCGGGACTCGGTGAGCGAGTCGAGGTCGGCAGCACTGATGGTGTAGATGCCGCTGTTGAAGACGATCGACTCGATGTCACTAACACCTGCGAAGTCGGTCAACGTCAGTGCGTCGCCGCCCGTGAGCTGCAGGGTGTCGGTGCCGGCGTTGCCGTCGATGGTGTCGGCCGAGGAGAGGCGGTTTGCAGCGAGACGAATGGTGTCGTTGCCTGCACCAGTTACGACTGTCTGACCTGCCGCATCAATGGCAGTGACATCGACAGTGCCTGTGACTGCAGAGGCATTCAGATCACCTTGCAGTCCGCTGATGGTGAAGGCACCTGCACCAGCAGTGGTGAGGGTGACGTCATCAGCGATTGCGGCAGCATCGACGGTGATGGTGTTACCGGCAGCGCTGTCGTTGAGGGTTGTGGTGAAGGTACCTGTCGTAATGCTGATGGCATCACCGGGTGCATCAGCCAGATCCACCGTCAGTGCAGAAGCAAGGGTGGTGGCGACGAGATCAGCGACCAGGTTGTTCACCGTGGCGGTCTTGGCGTTGGCGCCACCGGCCAGGGTCAGTGTCTTCTCCTCAGTGAGAGCAGCTCCATCGACGGTGAGGTTGCCAGCGGCAGCGTTCGCCGTGATGGAAAGCGACGCATTACCCGTGGTCACACCCGTGGTGCCCGTGTTGGACGCCGCCAGGGTCAGATCAGCAACCAGACCCGTCACGGTCTTGTTACCAGCACCAGCAAGAGTGATGGTGTCGACATCCTGTGCCGTGCCGTTATCAACGGTGATCGCAGTGGTTGAGGTAACGCTGTAGCTGCCGTCGGTGTTGTCAGCCAGCGTGACTGCGACCGCACCAGTTGAGGTATTGCTGAGATCACCTTTCAGCCCATTCACCGTGAACGCACCTGCACCAGCAGTGGTGAGGGTCTTGTTATCGGCCAGGGCAGCCGCGTTGATCGTGGTTGCACCAGCTGCGGCATCGGCGGTGATCGTCAGATCAGCATTACCCGTGGTCACACCCGTGGTGCCCGTGTTGGACGCCACCAGGGTCAGATCAGCAACCAGACCCGTCACGGTCTTGTTGGAACTTCCACGCAGGTCAAGGGTGCCATCATCAGCCAAACCCGAAGCATCTACCGATAGCGATCCTGGACCATCAACTACAACGCTGGAAACCAGAGAGGCAGCAGCCGTCACGGTAACACCGGTCAAAATAGACGCAGCAAAACCTCGGAGATTGCCCGTAAAAGTCTGAGTTTGAGTGAATGAAGCCGTAATAGAAGGAGTAGCAGCACCGTCCAAAGCGATGTTAATCAGATCAGCCTCAGAGGAAGCCGCTGGTATCTGAACAACAACAGCACCATTGCCATCTGCCTCCCTCTTAATCAAAGAGACCCGATCAAGCTCGGCAAAAGTCTCCGTTAACGTGGCTCCGTTGACGACAGTAATTGTGTCGTTAGAAAGGTCGACCCCACCCAAGGCTTTGATGGCTCCGAATGTTTTCTTAGCTGTACCAGCCGTCAAACCATCGCCATTATCGTCAGCAGCAATGTTGTTGTAGAAATAGTCAACGAGCCCAACAACCCAAGCTTCTCGCGCTACGCGACTAAACGGCACCACACCATTGGCTGCGCCCTGCAGCTGCCAGCTGCCACCAAGGGAGCTGTGGCCCACCACACCGGAGCTGGCGGCCACCGCGGCGCCGCTCAGCTCGGACAGTTGCTGCACAAAGGCTTGGTCCTGACCCACCTGGCAAGCATAAAGATCAATCTGCTCTAAGCCCCACTGGCTCAGTTCAGCGCCACGCGCCGCCAACACAGCCGCGTCCAGGCCGCCGGCCCCGAGCAGCACCTGGCCAGGCGCGCCGTGGGCCACCAACGCCAGGCGGGTGGCACCACTGGTCTGCAACGCCACTGTGATCAGCGCAATCGCATCCGCATCGGCGGGCACCAGCAGTGCCTCAGCCCCAGGACTCAACCCCGCAAGAAGCACCGGCAGATCGGCCAGGTTGGCATCGAGCGCAACCAGGGTGGAGGTGGTGGTTGCGGCGATGTTCAAGGAAGCCATGGCAGTAGCGGTGGTGGTAGTGGGCTGGGAAGCGGAGCTGGGTCGGGTGGTGGCGGTCATCGAATCAACCTCCAAAAGGCCAGAAGCGGCGGGGGCTTGGTTGGTCTGGCTCATCGCTGGCATCGGGAGGTGGAGCTGAAAGGATTGGCTCTGAACTGGGAGGGTCTGAACTGGGAGGATCTGAACTGGCTAGATCTGCAGTGGGGAGATCTGGTGTGGGAGGCGGCGGTGGACCGGGTGGTGCTTCCAGAGCAGGCATCGGCGGCTGTGGCGGCTCGAATCTGGGGGTTTGACTCGCGGCTTGCGTGTACGCCTGCTCAAGGACATCCAGCTGCTGCTTCAACCACTGCTCAAAACACTCTTCTCGAATCGTGGTTTCCATCGCCGCATCCAACTGGGCCGGCAACTTCTTATCCAGCCGCACGATCACCCACCAGTCGTCGATGGGCATGGGATGCCACAGCTGGCCCGGCTTGCTGATACGCAGCAACTCCCCCAGCTGGGGATGGAGGCGCCCCATGGCAATGGGACCAATCAGGCCGCCGGTTTCCCGCTCGGGCCCGGCCGAATGCTCCTGGCTTAAATCGGTGAAGGTGGCATCACCCTCCTCCAGGCGCAGGTGCAGTTCCCGGGCGGCGGCCTGCTCCTTCACCCGCAATAGGGAATAGACCACCCGGTCACGTTGTTCCTTGGTGTCGAGAAAGATCTTTTCGACCTCGGCACCAAAGCGCTGGTTCTTATACGTCTCCAGTTGCAGGGCTTCCAGGATGTTGCGGGAAGCCTGCTCCTCGGTGAGGTTGGTCTTCTGCAACCAGGCCTGCAGTTTTTCAGTGGAGTCGATGCCGTTCTGGGCCAAGAACCGCTGCTGGAAGGCCATCTGCTCGTCGGTGCTGACGGCCACACCAGCGATGCAAGCCTCCAGCAGCAAACGACGGAACAGGGGGATGAGCAAGCGGCTGCGCTCGAGCAAAGCCGGCAGCTCCTCCAAATGGAGGGTGCGGTTGCCTAATTGCAGCCAGGGCGTGGAACTCATCCGTTGGGTGTAAAGCGGAGCAGGCGTATGGGCACTGTTGCGACGCCGCGACCGCGGCGCCAGATGGCGTCGTGGAGGGGCGATTTGCATGGTTAGGAGCCGAGGCCGGTTGGTAGCGAGGTAGCGATGAAGTTGGGAGCCTGAAGAGCACTGGTCAAACCAACTGTTGCCTCCACATTGACATTTTGGAGAACAGCGAGGCGGGTGACCTTTAATTGAGAACTATCGGATTCCGGAACACCGTTACTAGCACCAAGCCACTTGGCATGGAAAATACCAATATCAACCTGCCCATCAGCGTCACGGCCGAGCAAAGCAAATCCGGAGTCAAATCCAGAATTAGATCTCACCATTTCATCGCCAATATAATTCCTTATTTCTTGAACAGAATTGATATCTACAAAGCCGGACACATCTAGGAAGACCCTTCCGTCTGTCGTAAAAGCACCGCCCGTAGGCAAGCCCAGCTTCCAGCTCGTGAAAACAAGCGCACCTGATGAGTCAACAACTCCAAACGAGTCTTTATTGGAAACAAAGTTGTAGATGTTGGCACCACCAAGCCCAAGGCCCGACCAGGTTTCGTTGGTGTAGGGAGTAGATCCCGTAGTTGCTCCCGTCAGATTTGACTCTAGGAGGATGGTGTCCTTCGACCAGGCCGGATCGCCGACAGCATTAGTGCCGTCCCCACCATCGAGGCGTATATCAAGAGCGCTTGATTTTGAAAGCGTCTCAGAAAGCCTTACAGACAGAACTGAATTATTGGTATCAGCATCAATCAGGAAACGATCTAAATCAGATCCTAGATTTGCAAGGGTCCTCAGGTTGGCGGTTTGAGCACCCGAGGCAGCAGTGAGGGTAACGACATCAGCGCTAACAAGTTTGCCGTCCGTGAAAGCAGCACTAATTGCAGAAGAGTCGGAAGTAGAAGCACTTACATTAAGCGTGTAATTAGCGGCGCTAATTGCGGTGAGATCTTGGCCCGTGTAGCCAGTTGCGTTGATGGTTGTAGACGCAGGGAGATTCACTTTTGTTGTTGCCGTCACTACGGCTCCTACAACCTCATCTACGGTACCTGTAACAGTAACGGGACTATTGACTGTAACGGGCGCAGTGGTCTTGCCGCCTAAAGCAGCAAGGGCACTAGCAGAGAAGGTCGATCCTTGTGAGTCGTTGATGGTGATGGTGTAAGCGTTGCCAGTTCCTGTGAGCGAAGCAAAACTGTCCAGTGTTCCAGGGTTCAGGGTTGCAGTTACCACGCCACTGGTGGCGGCATCGATCGAATTCACTTGGGCCACTGATGCCGTATCCGTGATGGTTACTGCCAAGTTGTCTGAGGGTGCTGTTGTCAGCAGTGCAAGCTGAGCTGCACTGCCGCTCACAGACGCTGTCACCACACCATTGGTGATACCAGCAATCGTGTTCACAGCCGTGACACCCGTTGCTCCGGTCTGAGAATCCGTCACCGCAATCGTTCCGGTCACGCTCGTGATCCCTGCAAACGCTTCGCTCAGATTCGCTGCCGTATCACTCCAGGCATTGCCAATCGATGCAGCGTTCAGCGTGATAATTCCAGCTGTCTTGCTGTTGATCGCCTTCAGCTCAGTGATCGTTGCAACCGTGGCGCCGGTGATCGTCACGCCAATTGCATCCGTTGCACCTGTCGTCAGCAGTGCCAGCTCCGCTGCACTGCCGCTCACAGACGCGGTCACCACACCATTGGTGATACCAGCAATCGTGTTCACAGCCGTGACACCCGTTGGTCCTTCAGGAACTGCCGTCGCCGTGATCGTTCCGGTCACGCTCGTGATCCCTGCAAACGCTTCGCTCAGATTCGCTGCCGTATCACTCCAGGCATTGCCAATCGATGCAGCGTTCAGCGTGATAACTCCAGCTGTCTTGCTGTTGATCATCTTCAGCTGTTCAACCGTTGCAACCGCGTCGCCCGTGATCGTTGCGGCCACAAGGTCCGTCGCCGTTGTCGTCAGCAGTGCCAGCTCAGCTGCACTGCCACTTACAGACGCTGTCACCAAACCATTGGTAGTGCCAGCGATTGTGTTCAACGCACCCACACCAGCGGCTCCTGCAGGCAACGCCGATACCGCAATCAATCCAGTCAAAGAAGTGAGGCCCTCAAGTGCATCGAGCAAGTTCGAGGCGGTATCAACCCAGCTGGCCGCAATCGATTCAGCGTTCAGCGTGATAATTCCAGCTGTCTTGCTGTTGATCGCCTTCAGCTCAGCAATCGTCGCAACCGTCGAGTCTGTGATCGTCACCGCAATCAAGTCCGTCGCCGTTGTCGTCAGCAGTGCAAGCTGAGCTGCACTGCCACTTACAGACGCTGTCACCAAACCATTGGTAATGCCAGCAATCGTGTTCACAGCCGTGACACCCGTTGGTCCTTCAGGAACTGCCGTCGCCGTGATCGTTCCGGTCACGCTCGTGATCCCTGCAAACGCTTCGTTCAGATTCGCTGCCGTATCACTCCAGGCATTGCCGATCGATGCAGCATTCAGAGTGATAATCCCAGCTGTCTTGCCGTTGATCGTCTTCAGCTGTTCAACCGTTGCAACCGTCGAGTCTGTGATCGTTACCGCAATCAGGTCCGTCGCCGTTGTCGTCAGCAGTGCAAGCTGAGCTGCACTGCCACTCACAGACGCTGTCACCAAACCATTGGTAGTGCCAGCGATTGTGTTCAACGCACCCACACCAGCGGCTCCTGCGGGCAACGCCGATACCGCAATCAATCCAGTCAAAGAAGTGAGGCCCTCAAGTGCAACGAGCAAGTTCGAGGCGGTATCAACCCAGCTGGCCGCAATCGATTCAGCGTTCAGCGTGATAACTCCAGCTGTTTTGCTGTTGATCGCCTTCAGCTCAGCAATCGTCGCAACCGTCGAGTCTGTGATCGTTACGGAACCGGTAAAGGGAGCAGCGAAGGTTCCAGAGAGGGCTGCCGCAACATCAGCTGCAGAGCCGGGGAGCGCCAAGCCGTAGCCAGAAGGCCCACTGAAAGTGATCGTGCCACTGTTCCGGGTACTGATTGCCTTTAATTCTGCAGTGGACGGATCCGTAGAGAGGGTCACAGCTTCATTGTCGAGACCTGAGATCTCAGTTGAAGCTGCGGTGTAAATCGCAGCCAAATCAGCCGCAGCGCCGGTGATCGACGTGACGCTCGCGGCGTTAATGAGCGCCGTGCTTTTGGTATTGAGCACTTTGAGCTGTTCAGCCGAGGCAAGTGCCTCAGTGACGCGCAGTGTTCCAGTGCCGCCAAATGTGGGGGCAAAAGCAAGGGCCTCGGCCGCCGAAACATTGTTAACTCCGACGACAGTGACCGTATCAACAGACGTCAACTTGCTCGCTGCAAGAGTTACACCATCAACCGTGGTGACACCTATCTTGGCAGTGGTGATGTCACTGAGATATTGATCGGTGTATCCAATCACATTCAGTGTGCCATCACCCCTCAGCTTGGATCCAAAGGTATCCGCATCCGCTGCACTCACCGTCGATGACGTTGATCCTGCAACCGTGATGGTGTCGGCATTACTCAACTTGCCAGCTTCCAGCGTTGCACCATTCGCTGTCGTCACATCCACCACCAAACCAGAATCGAGCCCCTGCAGGGATTGGCTGGTGTAGGCGCCAACGGTGAAGGTCACCGCATTGGCTTCGAGGCCAGTGGCCGGCGCAACCTGCTTACCGTTCAGCTCGGCAGCTGTGGCCAGAACAGTTCCAGCGCTGGTGATCAGATATTGATCAATGGCATTGAAGCCAACCGCATCAAAAGCAAAGTCTGGATCGGTAGCCGTAGCGGCTGAAACCTCGGCGCGCACGGTGTAACCGCCGTCTATTTGGGCGAGGTTGGTGGTCCGTTGCAAATCGCGAACGGTGATTTGCCCGAAGGACTCGCCCAAATCAACCTTGAGGGAATCAGCACCGTCGATGCTCTTGCCAGAGAGGAATGCGGCAGTGGCAGACAACTGACCGCGAACTACATCGATGTCAATTCCGGCACCGGAAACGGTGTTGCCGATCGTGAGCGTACTGCCTTGGGATACGGAGAGTTTGTCGATCAGCGAATCGATCGAATCAAGAGTGATCGTGGCTGCGGTGCCGGGCTGTCCGATGACGGCATGGAGTGTGGCGTCGGAAGCCTTGGTTAACACCTGGCTGCTGCCGGTGTAATTCAACAACTCAACCACTGAACCGGTTGGAGCCGTAATTGCACCGAAGCGATTGAGGCTGCCCGCTTGGATCGCCAAGGTGGAGGTGTTGCTAAGAACCAAACGCTGATTGGAAAGTCGCAGCGGCTCAGCCTGTTCGCTCTCCACGACCAAGGTGGCGTTGGCGCCCACATTCAGGGTTACCAGACCACTGGTAATCACAGGCAATCGCGAGGCAGAAGGAAGTACCGCGGTGGTTCCATTCGCCACATTGATCGTCACGCTGGCGAGGGTTGCCGCCAGACGAGAAATGTCCTGACCGGCATAGCTATTAACAACAAGACTCCCTGCTCCACTCAAGTTCTGGTCAAACAGATCGACATCGGATGCATCAAGAGTGAGGCTAACAGTGGCAGGAAGATCGATCTTAAGGGTGTAATTGCCTGCGGCTTGGAACGCCAGCAATTGCTGCAGGCCAGCAGAGGCAACCGAAGCCTGCACAGCCGTATAATCGGACATGACAACATTCAACGTACCTGGTTCTTGTCCAGGAACCTTCTTGATGAATTCCATCGGATAATCGGGCTCAGAACCATTAAAGGTGCCAGCACGGTCAACAACGGCGCCACTAAAAGTGAGGCCTAGTTCGGCATACTGGGGAACATAGATATTGCGTACAACCGAGAGATTTGCATCCGCAGCACCGCCAGAGAACGACTCTTTCGCCGGTGACGCCTGGGTGCCATTTTTCAGCGTTACATCAATGGTCAGATTCGGATAGGCTGTTTTCAGAGCCTGCAAGCCTGCTGTTGGGTCAATATTGACGACGTTCAACACACCCTGCTGAGAGCCGCCTTGGAATTTGCCAGTGATAGCGGCGTAGTTGCTGTTATCGATGGCCAGCTCACCGCCTGGGGCGACCGTGATGCGATCAACATCTGCCAGGTAGGAGGCAGCATTTACAGCACGGAGATCAACAGCGCTACTAATTTCTAGATTGATCGTGAGGCCTTGAGCCACTGCATCCTGGATAGCCGAGAGGTCTTGACCGGTGTAGTTCCTGATCGTGACACTGCCAGAGTTCTGGCCTGGAGCCGCAAGGAGCAGGTTGTCGGCCAGGCTCACAGCCTGGGCGGCATTGATGATCAATGCGCCATTGGCACCGATCACGACTGTGTCGTTGCTATCAGACGCCAGCCCCAGGGGATTGGTGGCCGTAACAGCGGAGAGATCGACACTGCTATTGAGGAAGGCGGCCACCGACAAGGTGGACGCGCCGCTGCTGAGATCTTGGGCGTTGTAGCCCGTAATCGTCAGGCTGCCGGCACCGGTCAGCTTGCCTTTCAGCGCCGCTGCCTGATCTGCCGTGAGGGTCAGGGTTGAACCACTGGCCAGTTCGATCACATCCGCATCGCTCACCCGGGTCACAAAGCCTGCGTCCGCAGTGAAGCTCGTGCCGCTGGCAATCTGCAGCTTCACATCAAGACTGGAGGCACTTTGATCGGCAATCGCACTGAGGTCGCCGCCGGCATAGCTCTTCACCACCACCTGGCCAGCGGTTTCACCCTGAACTGGGGCAACACCAAGCAACTTGGTCTTCAGTTCATCGGCCTGGCTGGCCGTGATGGTCAGCACGTCATTGCCGCCAACCTTCACCACATCAACATCCTTCAGCAGATTCGCTCCACCACTGATGTCACTGCCGGCGGTGGTTTCCACCGTCACGCTCAGGCCTAGGAAGCCGGCATTGGCTGGCACCGTCAGATCCTGGGCGTTGTAGCCCGTAATCGTCAGGCTGCCGGCACCGGTCAGCTTGCCTTTCAGCGCCGCTGCCTGATCTGCCGTGAGGGTCAGGGTTGAACCACTGGCCAGTTCGATCAGATCGGCGTCTTGGGTAAAGATTTGGAGCTGGCCTGGGGATTTGCTGGACTCGGTGGCCCAATTCTGGCCGCTTGCGAGTTCAAGGGTGACTGTTGTGGCCCCAGCTGTGGCGGAAGCAATGGCACTGAGATCGGCCCCCGTGTAACCCACCACTCGCAGGCTGCCGCCAGAGCCAGCGGCTGCAAGGCGACCAGCCAATTCTTCAGCCTGCTGCTGTGTCAGCCGCAGCTGGCTGGCCGGTGCAAGCACCACCTGATCGGCCTGGGCAAGGCGGTTAATGGAGGAGCTGAGATCTGCAACAGCAACTTCAACGACAACATTGAGTGAGGTTGCAAAATCCGAGCCGGATGGGGCAATCAGGTCCTGGCCGGTGTAACCAAGCACCCGCACAACGCCGGCAGCGGCATCTTTAATGCCCTCGTTGGCATTTTGCAAACGATTCTTCAGTGTGGCCGCATCAGTGGCGCTGAGCTCGGCCTGCTGATAAATCCAAAGGTTGGCCTGGTCAGGAAGTAGCGCCTGGTTCAGGGCTTGGGTGGTCTCAACCTGAATGTCGATGCGCCCAACGCGGCTTGCAAGGGGACGGAAGTCTTGACCCAAATAACCCGTAACTTTGAGGATTGCATCCTGGGGTTGCTGACCACTCGGGGCCGCAGGCAAGAGGGTCTGAAGTTCGGCGGCATCGTTCGAAGAGATGACGTAGGAACCGCCCGTTGCAAGCACAATGCTGTCAACACCGTTGCCCTGGACACCGCGCAGCAACCTGGAATCAATCAGTCTGGGAGACTCAGGCGTGCCGGCATAAACTTCAACGGTGATCCCCAAGGTGCCATTGAGCTGGGACACATCCTGATCGGTGTATCCGCTGAGAATCAGTTGGCCAACCGGTTGATTCGAAGACTGGCTCGGAGATGCACCTGCTAACAGGGTCTCTAGTTTTTTGGCAAACAGATTTTGGGTGCTGATCCGTACCGATTCACCGGGATTAATGGTGAGCTTGTCGTTGGCGTAGAGCTTCTCAGTGCTGCCAGAGCCAACCAGAGCATTCCGCCGCAGGGGGTCTATCAGGGCACCCAGGTTTTGAAGGGGAGTATTTGCATTGCTCGTGTTGTCAAGTTCGAGAACTCCACCCTGAGGACTATCCAGCACCACCTCAATCGAACTGAAGGTGCGTGGGAGATTCACCAACGCTGTGGTGGAAGACGAGGTGCTATCGAAGCCGGTAACAATCAGATCACCTTTGCCCGTGAGCAACGACTCAGCAACAGACTGCTTGGTGAGCTCAGCCAACTGCATCACACTCAGCTGGAGCGTCAGTTTTTCAGACAGGTTGAAGGGCTTGTTAATGAAGGAGCGAATATTCGGGAGGTTGTCGTCGAGAATCACCTTGCCTTGGAAATCCTGCGGCAGATTCAACAACTGACGGGCCTTCAAATTCAACTCAGAGACACCAATCGTGCGAATGTCAATAACCCGGGAATCGAGACTACGGGTCAGTTCGTCGAGAATGCCGATAGCGGTGTCCTGGAGAATGACATTCCCGCTAAAGGCAGAACCAAGTTCGCGGAGCTGGGCGCTGTTGAGGATGAGCTGGTCGATGTCAGGGCTCGATACCACCGTGACGCGGCTGTCCTGGTCATCGAGGATGTCGGCGATCGCAGGCTCTTCGCCAGCCAAACCCTGGAGCTTGAATGGACCGGAGAGCAACTGATAGCCCAGGCGATCTTCCGCCGCCTGCAGCGACTTGAACTGGGAAGCACTCAGGGTGATCTGGGTGCCGTTGATCAGATCAAAGGCCTGGATGCGGGCATCCAGGTTGGGAGCTCCCTGGGCATTGGACGTGAGTTGGGTGAGGATATTGCCAACACTGTCTGAGACAACAATTGAATTGCCAGAGAAGCGGTTAGCGGGAAGGTTCGCTACCTGGGCCAGGGACAGGCTGAGGCGATTGCTGTTGGTGGGTTCAAGGCGCAGGATGCGCGGATCCAGCACAGCACCGGGAACGATATCGATGAGCCCAGCAATGTCTTGGGCGGTGTCACGCAAAATAATCTGGGCGGGACTGCCATCACGCTTCACCAACTGCACTGTTCCCAGGTTCTGGAACTGTTCAGCTGAGAGCACAAGGCCTGAATCCTGAACCTGCAACCGGTAGGAGGTGTTTTGCGGAGAGCCCAGCAACCGGTTGATTCCTGCAACCGATTCGACCACCGTGATCGAGCTCTGCAGCGGGGAAGGCACGTTGGCCAACTGGTTGGCATCCAGAATGATGGGTACCAAACCATTGGTCTGGAGATCAACGGCCCGCAGGGCCTGCACACGGGAATCGAGTGGAGAAGCCAGAGCGGCCTTAATGGCAGCCAAGCTGTCTTCGAGGATCACTTTGCCGCCGAAGGCCGTGCCCAAACGTTCCAGTTCTGACACCTTGAGGACA
Organism: Synechococcus sp. UW140; assembly: GCA_945878795.1. Lineage (GTDB taxonomy): Bacteria > Cyanobacteriota > Cyanobacteriia > PCC-6307 > Cyanobiaceae > Cyanobium. Next base: position 14,221 of record CAMDWF010000001.1, on the reverse strand, counting down.
AGCTGATCGGTGCCACTCACCGACAGACCCGTGACGCGAGTGTCGGCGAGTTGGGTGGGCACAAAATCCACCTGCTCGCTGGCGGTAGACAGCTGGATCTGGCCGGCATAGAGACGGCTTGCAGCGATTCCTTCTGCTGCCAGCAGGTTTGCAAAGGAATCGGAACTGAGGTTGAGGCGATCGCCATTGGACACACTGATGGTGTGAACGGCGAGAGAAGGCAATCCGGCCGCCAGGTAAGCAGTGATGGCATCGGAGTCGTCGCGCAGCGTCACCTCCAGGTTGCTCTCAAGGGTTTCGAGCTGCTGTAGCTGGCGCACCGACAGAATCAGTTCACCGCTGCGGGATTCGATCCCAACCAGGCGACGATCCAAAGGATTGCTGAGAACCTCGGCCACATCTCCGGCCGAGTCGCGCAACACCAGACCTCCAACAATGTGGAGGTTGCCGGGCAACAGGGCCAGGGTTTCGGCATCCACGCTCAGTAGTTGGCCATCGCTGCTGGCCAGGCTGCTGAATTCGCTTAAGTTGAACTCGCTGGAGCGCACCAGGTCTGCCAAACGGGCACTGGTGGTGGTCAAAGCAATCGTGCCAATCACCTCGGGCAGCAGAGCCAAGTCGGCGTCATTGCTGATGCTCAGCACACCGGGCTGGTTAGCGCTGCCCGTGGGCTCGATCGCCACCACCCGCTCATCTCGGGCAACGCGGAGTTGAGCGAGCAGGTTGCTGCTGCTATCGGTGAGGACAAACCGGCCCTCGGGCATCAGGCCACTAATCGACTGGTACTGCTCCACGGTGAGCTCGAGGGCTTCCGGCTGCAGGCCGGCCGACGCAACCCGAACCGCATCAACGCGGGGATCCAAGTCAAAACTCTTGGTTGTCGAATCCCATCTGCTGAGAATCTCGGAGGCGCTATCGGCCACCACCAGGTTTTCAACAACCACTCCAGGCAGCAGAACCTCCAGTTCGCTGATGCTGAGGGTGAGGGCAGCATCCGCCGACTGGGTAGGAATCAGACGGCTGACCCGGGTTAGGGCGAGGGTATTGGCGGCTGCTCCTGACAGCAGGGAGCGGATTGCTGCGTTGGTGTCAGCAATGGTGAAGCGGTCGTTGGCGGGCACCGAGGGATCGGCGAGCAAGGTCCGCAACTCGGCGACGGTGACCGTCTCACGGTCGAGCTTGGTGACCTGGGCTGCCAGCTGGTTGAGGCGTTCAATGACCGAAACACCGCCAGGCTGAGAGTCGTTGCTGGAATCAACCGCAATAATCGACGCCTTAAGGGCATCGAGATCGGGGCGAATTTGGTCGTTGACCGAATTGAGGAGCGCCTGCAACTTGGCGTTCACCTGGGCAGCGGTGAGTTCAAGGCGTGAGTCGGAGGGCAGAAGGGTTGCCGCACTGAAGCTGGTTTGATCCAGATTGATGGTGCCTTCAAATAGCTTGATGCCCAATTGACCTTCAATTACCTGAAGTTCGCTCAGTTGGCTGGCGGTGAGCAGTAGCCGCTGTCCTCCAGCACCATCGGGAAGCTCGAAGCCTTCGACACTGATGCTGACCACGCGGGGATCAATGAGCGCGGGGTTGCCATTGATGTATTGACCGAGCTCTACCTTGCCATCAATCAGTTCAATCGCACCACTGAATGCTGGATAGCTGCCAACCAGCTGCTCCAACTGGGCCACGTTGAGCTGCAGCGGGGCATTATCAAGGCTGCGCAGCTGCACGGTGGTGGCGCCAGCAGGAATATTCCAGATGCCATCAAACAGGGAGCGCAAGGCGTCGCCGTCATCGGCGATCACCAACTTGCCCTGGAAACCAGCCGGCAAACCTGAGGCAGCGAGGGCATTGATTTCAAGGGTGTCCCTTGGATCGAGGATGATTGAAACGCCAGTGGCGATCTCAACGCCGTTGTCGAGCAACCGCTCGAGCTGGCCAATACGCAAATTGAGAGCGCTTTCAGAATTGATCCCCGAACCGCTCACCTCGATGCGGCTGACCCTGTAATCAAGATCAGAGCGCAAACGACGCTCGATGTTTTCGTCGGTGTCTCGAAGCACAACATTGGCGTCGAGATAGCCGGGCAGGCCAGCGAGTCCGTTCACCGTGAGGGTGATCGTGTCGCCATCGAGGGAACCATCCCTATCAACATCAACAATGTTGCCGGAGCCATCCAACAACTGGAAGGTCTTGACACTGGTGGGGATGGCGTTGTCGAAGACCTTTTCAAGGTTTGCATTGGTGTCGGCAACAACGACGGCACCTTCAATGCGGCCATCCAACTTGTCGAGTTGGGATGCATTGAGTTTGACTTCAGCGCCGTCACTGATGCGGAAACTGATATTGGCTTCAAGATTGGAAAAATCAGTGCCGTAGGTTGCAAACAACTGCTGCAACTCTTCACCAGAGCCCGTAACAACAATCTCAATCGATGTGAGGCCAAGGGCTTTGCTCAGGCTCGTGAGGTTGCTGGTACCCCTGAGAGCCTGGAACTGGCTGTAGCTCAACTCAATTGTGGCGCCAGTTTCGCTGCCGATGATCCGCCAGAGGAAGCCCAGTTCCAGGGGGGTGGTGTCAGTGGCATTGATCAGCAGGTTGTTGATATTGGCGGCGGTGTCGTTGAGGTTGACGATGGCCGCAGGCACTCGTCGGATCTGGGTGCTGGTGGCACTGGCCGGCTGGGCAGCCAGATAGGTGTTGAGGGTGACCACCTGCGCCGCAGAAAGGGCGGCAAAGAAGGGAGTGGCCGTGCGGCCGCTGCCGGTGGCCAACGATTTGACCAAGGTGAGGTCATTGGTGGCGGAACCCGCCGCCAGGGCCGTAACAGCAGCCTGCAGGTTGGCGCTGGTGTCGACAAGACGGAAAGAGCCCGGTGCAAAATTCAAGCCTGAAGTCCGCTGGGCGTTGACCGCCAACAACTGCTGGGTATTGATGTCAACAAGGCTTGCGTCAGGGATTCCATTTGCAACCGTGGTAAATCCAGCCAACGCCGCGAGGTTGTAACCGGACCTCAGGCTGGATCCGTTGAATGCGGTATCGATAAAGCTCTGAATATTTGCATTGCTATCAACAATCTGCAGCAGGCTATTCGGCAACGTGAGGCCCGATGCCTGCTGGGTACGCAGGAACTCAAACTCACGGACTGTGACGGGAATGGGCGCACCGGAATCGGTGCGGCTTATCGATTGCACACCGGCCAAGCTGAGCTGGGTTCCAGCTGTAGAACCATCAGTGGCTGTCTTAATGAAGGCTCCGATGCCTGCAGCCGTGTCTCTCAGAATGAACAGGCGCTGCTGGGGCTGTATGCCACCGGAAAGGACGCTATTGAGCTGGTTGCCATTGAGGGTGACAGAACCAGCGGGGCCACTGACGCTGCCAACGAGTCCCCCCAGGGAGGAATCGAGGGCATTCGCCGTAAAAAGAGCCTGGAGGCTGGTGCCGACGGATTCGGAAATATTGATCGAGTTTGGCTTGACCTGGAGGGCAGAATTAGGGGGGAAAGCCGCTATGACCTCGCCAGCCTGGCTAGCACTGAGAGGTCCGGAGGTGTTGTCAGGATTCAGTGTGAGCTTCGTGCCTGAAGGCAGACTTGCCTGCAACCGCAGGATGGAGGCCTTTTCAGCAGGGGTGGTGAGCCATGTGGTGAGGTTGAACTGAAGCTCAATTTCCTTGACCTGATTGATCAGGTTGGCCCCAACGGGTGTACCCGGGAGTGCTGTGCTGAGGAGATCCGCCTCATTGGCGTTGGTGGTAGATGGGTTATCCCTCTGGGTAATACCAAGAGTTTGCAAATTGGTGAGATTGGCGGTGCCACCACTTGTGCCATTGGCGGCGATGGTGATTGCCGCAACCGCAAAAACTGCAGGGGTGGTTCCTTGGGCGGGGCTCACGAGACGCTCGACCTTGGTAATGCCCGCCTGGTTATCCAGACTGGTCCTCAAGGAGGCCTGATCCAGGGCAGCAAAGGTCTCAGCACTGAGCACCAGCGGGGCGGCATCCGTGATCAGGATTCGATTAACCGAGTCCAGGCGGCTAGCCCCCGCTGCCGTCCGCTGCAGACGGGCCTCCTCGAGCACCAGGGTGAGCTCGGCGGAGGTGCCTTTCAGGGTGAGAATGGAAGAGTTGGGTGCGACAGCGCCTTCTTGGGGTAGGGCCCGGAACTGAGAAACGGTGAGCTCCACGTCACCGGCGAAGGCGTATTTACCAATGTCATTGGTGCTCGAGTCGCCAGTAGGTGCCCAGTCGCCCGCCCGTTGGTTAGAGGCAAACAGAGCATCCAGTAGCGCTGGGGTGAGCGCGATGGTGTTGAGGATGGGCGAAGCCGAACTGCGCGCAATAGCCTGGGTGGTGTCAGACCCCACGACCACGTTGGCGGTGGGGGTAGCAGCGGCAACAGCCTGGGTGGTGTTAGACCCCACGACCACGTTGGCGGTGGGGGTCGCAGCGGCAACAGCCTGGGTGGTGTTAGACCCCACGACCACGTTTGCAGTGGAGGTCGCAGCGGCAACAGCCTGGGTAGTGTCTGTGCCACCCGCTTTGTTGGCTGCCGTGGCCGAAACCGTGAACGGTGTTCCCGCTGCTTTAGCCGTCAGGGTGACGACATCACCATTGGTGCTAGCGGTGACCGCAGCTGCCACCGTGCTGTTGGCTGTGATCGCCGCAGCAAGCTGACTGGCGATGGCGCTAAGGGTCGTGCTGGCGGCGTTGACCGAAACCGTGGTGCCGTTCACCACGGCGCTCACCACATCGCCCACCTCATAGGTGCCGGTGAGGGTCAGACCACTCACCTGGGCCACAGAAGGACGATTGGCTGCAGTGGCCGACGAAACCGTGAACGGTGTTCCCGCTGCTTTGGCCGTAAGGGTGACGACGTCACCATTGGTGCTGGCGGTGACCGCAGCTGCCACCGTGCTGTTGGCTGTGATCTCCGCAACAAGCTGACTGGCGATGGCGCTACGGGTGGTGCTGGCGGCGTTGACCGAAACCGTGGTGTTGTTCACCACGGCGCTCACTACATCGCCCACCTCAAAGGTGCCGCCCAGGGTGAGCGTGTCCACTTGGAATGATGCGGCCCTTGCCGTGAGCAAGTTGGCCGGCAACACCGAGCTGCCAGGCACATACGAAGAGTTCGTCAGGGGCTTCAACAAGGTGTTGAGGCCGTTGGCTGTGGTTTGGGCAGCCGGGGCGTCGTCGACGGTCAGGTTCGCTGGATCCGACACCTGGATTGGCAGGGAAGGCGTCGAAACCTTGGCCTGGGCCAGGGAAGCAAACTCGGAAGCGTTCACGTTGACCCTGACGCTGCCGCCAAAATCAGACAAGATCCCTGCGCCTGCTATCCCTCCTGCCACGGAAAGGGCAGGCTTATTCGCCAGACTGACGGAAGGATTGAAATACAGATCAGATGCCGTGCCGTTGAAGAGGGCTGAATTGGCTAGCTCTTTGACCCCAGCCTCACCCTCTGCGAGCAATTCAGTCGAGAGGGCCCTGGCATTGGTCTGGGTAATGGTCGATCCCTGGGCGAGGGAAGCAGCGTTGAGCACCACTGTGCTGCTGAAGCTGTCCAGCCCAGGATCCTGAACGAACGTAAAACCGGCTTTGCCTAGCGCTCCATAGCCAGCAGCACTCAGGGTCACTGAGTTTTCGCCACCGGCGAAGGCAAAGGACAGGCCGGGCGCTTGTGATTGGCTCAACTGACCAGATGGGGCCGACCTCAAATTGGCGGCGGCGCTGACAGCGGCAATCCCACTGGTACTGCTAAAACCGGACGGCGTGTCTACGACAAGAACCCTGTCGATGCCCCGGGCTGTAATGACCTGCTGGAGGTTCTGGAGCTGGAGACCAGCCAGGGTTACAACCAGAGTTGAGTAAGACAGGGCCATTCGGGGCTATAAGTTTGCTGTCGCAGCACTTTAGAGGCACTACCGCTGCAAAACCGGGTAATGCTGGCAACTCCTACTCAGTTAGGGGACTGGCTAGCAAGCAACTGCCAAAGCAATGACTGGCACAATCCTGGCTAATACTGTTGGCCGATGATCCCTTTTCCCCCTTGCTCTCCTCCTTCGAACCGGACCCCAAGGCTGATGATCCATCCCGACCCCAATGGCCAGATCTGGCCCTGACGGAACTGCGCCAACAGCGGGATGCCCTCCAAGCGGAAATCAGCGCCCTGGAGGGCCGTAGGGCCCTGATTCAAAAAGAGATTCAATCCACCTTCGCTGGCCAGGCAGATGGGGTGGCCCGCAGGATGAAGGGATTCCAGGACTACCTGGTGGGCGCCCTACAGGATCTGGCCGTAGCCGCCGAACACGTGGACCTGGTGCCCCAACAGGTGCTGGTCCAACCCTCCCCCCTCGATGCCGCAGCAGCCGCATCGGCTGGTAGCCCAACCAACGCGGAAGCCACAAACGCCCCCCCGATCCCCGGGGCTGCGGGGCTGTTCAGCCAGGACGAAGCCCTAATTCGCGAACGGCTGGCCTCCTTTGGCGGCCAGCCCGACTTCTATGCCGATGCCTGGAAACTCCGGCGCACCTTGGACGCCCCTGGAGCCGCCTGCCTCGACGACTGGTTTCTTGGCCAGGGGGGCCGGGGCGCCCAGCCCAGCACGGGCAGTCGCAGCCGCAATGCCCTGGTGGCCTCAGCGGCGATCGCCATCCTGGGGGAGCTCTACGGCGATCGCTTCCAAACCCTGGTGCTAGCCGGCCAACCGGAACGGCTTGGGGAATGGCGCCGCGGGCTCCAAGACTGCCTGGGCCTCGCCCGCGAAGACTTCGGTCCCACCAGCGGGATCGTGCTGTTTGAGCGGGCCGATGCCCTGATCGAGCGGGCCGATCGGATCGAGGAGCGGGGCGAGCTGCCCTTCATCGTGATCGACGCCGCCGAGCAGGTGGTGGATATTCCTGTCTTGCAATTCCCCCTCTGGCTGGCCTTTGCCGCCGGACCTGGCGAAATCAGCACCGAAGAAGAGTTCTACTAACCAGCCCCATGACCCCTCTGATTGCCATCCCCGTGCTTGTGGCGGGCTACCTACTCGGCTCCATCCCCAGCGGCTATCTCGCGGGCCGCTGGCTCAAGGGGATCGATATCCGCCAGGAAGGTTCGGGTTCCACCGGCGCCACCAACGTGCTGCGGGTGGTGGGCAAGGGCCCTGCGCTCGCAGTCTTTGTGGTGGACGTGCTCAAGGGCGCCCTGGCGGTGCTGCTGGCCAAGGCGGTGCTGGAGCCCCTGGGCCAGCCCCTCAGCCCCGCGGGCTGGCAAATCGATGGCTGGATCGTGCTGGCGGGCCTGGCTGGATTGGCCGGTCACATTTGGCCCATCTGGCTGGGCTGGAAAGGCGGCAAGGCCGTGGCCACTGGCCTAGGCATGCTGCTGGGGGTGTCTTGGCCGGTGGGACTGGCCTGTTTCGGCATCTTTCTGGCGGTGCTCACCTTCAGCCGGATTGTGTCGCTATCGAGCGTGGTGGCGGCCCTAAGCCTGCCCCTGCTGATGGTGGGCTCCTTTGGCAGTAGCGGGATTCGCCCCGCCTACCTGCTGCTAGCCGTACTCACCACCTTGCTGGTGATGTGGAGGCACCGCAGCAATATCGAACGGCTTTGGGCAGGCACGGAACCCAGGCTGGGCAGCAAGAAACCAGGCCCAGGAGCCGGCTAAAGGGTTCGCCAAAGGGCAGGTTTGGGCCCTAGCCCAACTCTTGGCTGCGTTGGGCTGCGGCCACCACCGCTTCGAGCAACGCCGATCGCACCCCAGCCTTTTCCAGCATCCTGAGCCCGGCCATGGTGGTGCCCCCGGGGCTGCTCACCATGTCTTTGAGCTGGCCAGGATGGAGCCCTTGCCCATCCAACAGGGCTGCCGTTCCGGCCAAGGTGCGGTGGGCCATCCGATGGGCCAGGCTGCGGGGCAGCCCGGCCGCCACGGCCCCATCCGCCATGCCCTCGGCCACCAAGGCCACAAAGGCGGGCCCCGATGAGGTGAGGGCCAAAAAGGCATCGAGCTGGGCTTCCGGCAGCTCATGGACCTCGCCCACCAGGCCAAACAACGCCTCCACCCAGGCCCGTTGGGCGCTGGAGACCCCGGCACCAAAGGCCAACCCCGTGAGGCCCGCCCGCACCAAGGACGGGGTATTGGGCACGGCCCGCACGCAATGCCAGGCGGGGAAAAGGCGTTGCAGCCGCTCCAACTTGACCCCTGCCAACACGGAGATCAAGAGCCCCTGCTGGCCAGGGCTGGCGGCCAGGGCCACCTGATCGAGCTGTTGGGGCTTAACCGCGAGCAACACCACCGGGGCTGCCCAGGCTTGCGTGGGATCGGTGCCCACGGCCAGGCCATGGGCCTGGGCCAGCCGGGCGGCCGACGCCCCACTGGCCACGACGGCGCGCACACCGGCACCCTCGACCAGGCCGGCCTCAAGCAGGGGAAACAGCAAAGCCTGGGCCATGCGGCCCAGGCCAACCACGCCCAGGGAGGGGGTGTTGTTCAAGGCGATGCTCAGATTGCGGTGTCCTGGCGGCCCCAAGCGGGACTCGGCGCTGCCTCAACGGGCTCGCTCACCTCACGGTTGACGATCGTGGGGGAGGAGGCTTCATCGCTGGAGGCCGTGGTGACGGTCACGCAGCTGGGGGCAAACAGGAAGATGCTTTCGCCCACGCGCTCTTGATGGCCATCGATGGCGAAGGTACCGCCGGCCACAAAATCCACGGCCCGCTGGGCCTGATCCGGCTCCATCATCGTGAGGTTGAGGATCACGGTTTTGCGGTCCCGCAGGGCCTGGATGGCCCGGGGCATCTCATCGAAGCTGCGCGGCTCCATCAAGGTGACCTCGGACGAACCGGCCGAAAGCCCAGGCATGCCAATCACATTGGTGCCAGCAAACGGATCTTCCGTATTGAAGCTGGAGGTCAGGGCCAGAGCATTGGAGCGACTGGTGGGAGCGGGCTCGTCGAACTCGCCACCGTCGTAATCAAGCTCATCGTCATAGTCGCCATCGAGGTAGTCATCTCCAGAGACAACGGCACGCAGGCGAGAAAACAACGACACAGAGAAAACCTCAGGGATCCTTATCCACCTAAATAACGTCTTCGCTCAATGAAGGCAAGGGTTACAGCAGCAAATTCGTTGTGATTAGCCAGGCAATGTGGCCCGCTGACCAAACACTCCGCTGCCAATCCGCACCCAAGTGCTGCCGGCAGCCACCGCTTCAGGCCAATCGCCACTCATGCCCATCGAACGCTCAGGCAACCCCAAGTGATCGGCCAGCCGGCTGCAATCACCAAACAAGGCCAGCCGTTCCTGGGCGTTGCATCCCATCGGTGCAATCGTCATCAAGCCCACGGGCTGCAGGGGCTGCAGGGCGCCCAGCTCGGGCCATTGCTGGAGCAGAAGCTCCGGCTCAAAGCCGGTTTTGTTGGGATCCGGACGGCATTTCACCTGAAACAACACCCGGGGGGCCAACCCCTCTTCGGAGGCAATGCGGGCCAGCCGCTGGGCCAACGCCAGGCTGTCGATCGAGTGGATCGTGCCGAAATGGCGCACCACCTGGCGGGCCTTATTGGCCTGCAAGCGTCCGATGAAATGCCAATCCAAGGGGGGAAGATCGGCCAGTTCGGCCTGCTTGGCGATGGCTTCCTGCACCCGGCTTTCGCCAAAGCTCATTTGGCCCAAGACCGCCGCCTCGCGAATTAACGCCGCGGGATGGCCCTTGCTCACCGCCAACAGGCGGGCGCCCTGGGGAAGGGCGCGGCCCAGGGCCTCCAACCGTTGGCCAAGCGACAGGGTTTCGCCGGGCCCGGGATCGTTCAAATGAAGGTTTGATCGAACAATTGGCGCCAGTAGCCATGGGCCTGGACCCCTTCCCGCCGGGCCCGGGCCAGATTTTGCTCGGCGAAATGGCGGGCATCCATCAGGGGCACCACCTCAAAACTGGCTCCCTTCGCCTGGAGGGTGACTACAAAAAAGATGCGCTGGGCATAGAGCGTGGCGAACAAGTCCCGATCCTCAGAGACCTGGGCGACCCGGTAGAGCATCCCAAACGTGGGATGGTTGAGGTATCGCTCTGTGCTCACTCCGTCTGTAGCGCTTGAACCATTAAAGGGCACCGGCTTTCCAGCGCAGCAGCAGCAGCAGCCCCAAGCCGCCGAAGCCGAAGGCGTTGGTCAGCAAGGCTGCCGGAGCCATTTGGTGCAATTGATCCGCCGGAACCCAATAGCCCCCGCGGGCCATCAAGGCTTCCGCCCCCTGCTCTGAGCGCAACAACACGTTGGCCAGGAGCCGCTCCCCCAGGGCCAACACCAGGCCCAGGCAGCCACGCCAGCCCAGGCTCTTGAAATTCACCGCACGGGTGGCAACCGCACGCAAAAGGTTTTGCAGCTCTTCTTGCACCAAGGGCAAAAAGCGCAGGGCCAACAGCAAGGTGAAGCCCAAGCGCTCCACGGGCCAGCCCAGCCTGACCAGGGGTTGGAGCAGCCAACTGATCGCCCACACGAGCTCTTCAGGCGGGGTGGTGAGCAGCAACAGGTTGGCGCTATGCACCAGGGTGAACAGCAAGGTGGCTCCATTGAGGCCGAGCTCGGCCGAGCGCCGGCTCACCGAAACTGGGCCCCAACGGGCCAGTTCCCAGGCTTCCCCGGCCCGCTGGGGCGGCGCACTCTGGGGGGCACCCGGGGCCAGCCGCACTTCGCTGGGCGGGCGTTGCAGGGGCGCCGCCGGCACCGAGCCCTCGGGCAACACCGCCGAAAGCAAACCCACCAGCAGAGCCAACACAATCAGGGCCGGCAGGCTGCGCCGCCAGAGCCGCCAGGGCAAGCCACTGGCCGCGGTGATGAGGAGCAACAGCCCCACCAGGGAAAGGCGCCAGAGCGGTCCAGCCAGGATAGGGGTGATTAAAAAAGCCAGGGTCCAGGCGAGCTTGAGCCGGGGATCGAGCTGACGCAGCCAGCTGCCGCGCCCCCCCTGCTCCTCGGCCACGAATTGGCCGATCGGCAACTGGCGCAGCCAATCCATCAGTGGCGAGCTTGCTGGCGGGCCAACTCCTTCTCGGCATCCCGCTGCTGCTTCCCGCGCCAAAACAGCTTGATCGGGGTGCCCTCAAAGCCCAGACCTTCGCGAATCTGGCGTTCCACGTAGCGGCGATAGGTGTCGCCAAAGAGCTTGGGCTCGTTAACAAACAGGGTGAAGCTCGGGGGCCGCACGGCCACCTGGGTGCCGTAGTAGATGCGGCCCTGGCGACCACCGCGGCTGGTAGGAGGCGAGCGCCAACTCACGGCCTCCTGGAGAACTTCATTCACCACCGAGGTGGACACCCGGCGGCGGTGCTGCTCCACGGCCAGCAGGGCCAAGGGGAAAATGGCCTGGACCCGCTGGCCATTGAGGGCCGAGGTGAACAACATCGGCGCCCAATCGAGGAAATAGAGCTTGGCGCGCAGCTCCTTTTCCATGGCCGGCATGGTGTGGCTGTCTTTCTCAATGGCATCCCATTTGTTTACCACCACCACGCAGGCGCGGCCGTCTTCTTCGATGCGGCCGGCCAGGCGCTGATCCTGTTCGGTGACGCCATCAAGGGCATCGATCACCAGCACGCAAATATCGGAGCGCTCGATGGCCTTGAAACTGCGGTTAATGCCGAAGTACTCGGGGCCGTAACTCACCGAACGGCGGCGGCGAATGCCTGCCGTATCCAGCAATTTCCAGGTTTTGTCTTCCCGCTCAATCGTGGTGTCGATGGTGTCGCGGGTGGTGCCCCGGATCGGGCTCACGATCGCCCGGTTCTCACCGCAGACCGCATTCAACAGGCTGGATTTACCCACATTGGGCCGGCCAATAATCGCCAGCTGAATGGGCTCCTCCTGGCCTTCGATCAGTTCGGTGGCAGGCAAAAAGCTGATCACCTTGTCGAGCAGATCGCCGGTGCCGGCCCCGTGGATCGCTGAGATGGGATAGGGCTCGCCCAGGCCCAGGGTCCAAAAATCGGCCGCCATGGCCAGGCCCGCATCCGGCGACTCGCACTTGTTCACCGCCAGCAAGGTGGGCACCCCTTGGCCCCGCAGCCACTCGGCGATCGATTGATCCGCTCCGGTCAGACCCTGTTGACCATCGACGATCACCAGGGCCACGGAGGCTTCCGCCAAGGCGAGGTTGGCCTGCTCGCGAATTTCGGGCAGGAATTCACTGTCGTCGTCGAACACCAAACCGCCCGTATCCACCACCTTGAAGGTGCGGTCGCCCCAGTACCCCTCTTGGTAGGTGCGGTCCCGGGTGACCCCCGGTTGGTCGTGAACAATGGCTTCCCTGCTGCGGCAAAGCCTGTTCACCAGGGTGGATTTGCCCACGTTGGGCCGGCCAATGATGGCCACTACTGGAAGCGCCAAAACGGCTTATCCCTGTCTACTGGTCTTGACTTGACCCTACAGAGCGATGGTGCCCGCCTCCAAATCCCTAGCTCATCCCACGGGTAAATCGCCAGGGTGGCCGGCGACCGGATCGGCGGGGGCATCCCTTAAGGCCGGCAGGGGCCCTGTATCTGCCAAAGGCTCGCCCCGCTCGGCCAGGTGGGCCAGCAACCAATTCACGGCGGTGGCCCGGCGGGTGCGCCTGGGGTAGAGCTCCCCAATGGTGTAACCGGCAAAGCCCAGTTGCTGCTTAAGCAATTGCTTGTGCTCTTTGGCAATCGAGCGGGTGAGGCGCACGCTTGCGGGCCGCTCGGCAATGAACTGGGGCTCCACAGGGAACGACTCCAGCCAATCGGCGCTTGCCCCGGGGCCGGCGCTCCAAACGCCGGAGCCATCGGGGGCGTAGCCCAGGCGCGGCCAGATCAATTCACACACGAAGCGATCGCTGGTGCGGTCGGCCAATACCGCCTCCAGCAGGGCCCGGCTCAGGGGGAAGGCCTCGGCCGTGGTGGCGGCTGGCACAGGGGGGCAAGGCAGCGAGCCCTGAGAATGGATCCACGATGGTCCTCTTTTCAAGTCCACTCCAGCTGGCCGGCAATGGCACGCCCCGCGAGCTGGGCTGCCGGGTGCTCCAGTCCCCGCTGGCGGGGGTGAGCGATCGGATTTTTCGCGGCCTGGTGCGCCGCTGGGCCCCCGACGCCCTGCTGTTCACCGAAATGGTGAATGCCACGGGGCTGGAGCTGGGCCACGGGCGCCAAAAGGTGGAAGAGCTCAGCGAGGAGCCGGGGCCCGTGGGCGTGCAGCTGTTTGATGTGCGGCCGGCGGCCATGGCGGAAGCCGCCCGGCGGGCCGAAGCCGAGGGCGCCTTTTTGATCGACATCAACATGGGTTGCCCGGTGAAAAAGATCGCCAAAAAAGGCGGCGGCAGTGGCCTGATCCGCGATCCCGAACTGGCCACCCGGATCGTGGCGGCGATCGCCGCGGCCGTGCGGATCCCGGTCACGGCCAAAACCCGGCTGGGATGGTGCGGCAGCAGCGCCGATCCCGTGGGCTTTGCCACCCAGCTGCAAAACGCTGGAGCCCAACTGCTCACCCTGCATGGCCGCACCCGGGAGCAGGGCTTCAAGGGCCAGGCCGATTGGGCGGCGATTGCCCAGGTGAAAGCGGCCCTCACCATCCCGGTGATCGCCAATGGCGACATCCACACCGGCGCCGACGCCCTGCGCTGCCTGGCCCTCACCGGTGCCGATGGGGTGATGGTGGGGCGGGCCACCATGGGAGCCCCCTGGATCGTGGGTCAAATCGATGCGGTCCTCACCGGGCGCCCCGAACCCCCCACCCCGGGCCCCGACAAGCGGCTCCTGCTCGCCGCCGAGCATCTCCAGGCCCTGGTGGCCGCCAAGGGGGAGCACGGCCTGCTGATCGCCCGCAAACACATGGGCTGGACCTGCCAGGGCTTTGCCGGCGCCGCCCCCCTGCGCCAGGCCCTGATGCGGGCGCCCACCTCGGCTGAGGCCCTGGCCCTGCTTGATCAGGCCCTACGGCAAAACCTCGGGCCAACCCTGGCGGATCAATAGGAGGGAGAAGTAGGGCTGCTCGTCGGCAGGCATCGCAGCTGCGCTCGCCAAGAGCTGGTCGGGCCAGCCCACCCGCTGGGCAAACAGCGACCCCTCCAGCAAGCCGCGGGCGCCCAGGGCTTGGCGCACCCAACTCCAGCGGTGGCCGAGTTTGAGCAGGGCCAGGACCCACTGGGAGGCCGCAGCCTGCTCCAGTAGGGCCTCCAACTCCGCCAGGGTGTCGGGGGTAGGGCGAATCAGCAGACCCTCCTGCTGCAAGGCCAGGGGCCA